>NZ_JBSGXB010000088.1:0-23956 GCF_053609185.1 Streptomyces sp. NPDC054956
GGGGGGGGGGGGGGAGCGGTGTGGCCCGGGGTGCCCCGCCGGTTTTGTGTGTCTGGGGGGAGGCCGGTGGCCCGGACCGGAGCGGGGGCATTGCCCGGGCAGGTACCCGGATACGACGGTGGGCCCGCAGCGCGCGTGCGCTGCGGGCCCTCCGTCCACGCCCGACGGGCGTGTGTATCAGCTCTCGCTGCGACGCAGCTTCGGCTTGAGGTCCTTGAAGCGGCCGAGCAGTCCGTTCACGAACGAGGGCGACTCGTCCGTCGAGAACTCCTTGGCCAGCTGCACGGCCTCGTCGATCGCCACGGCGTCCGGGGTGCCGTCCATCCAGATCAGCTCGTAGGCGCCGAGGCGGACGATGTTCCGGTCCACGACCGGCATGCGGTCGAGGTCCCAGTCCACTGCGTAGGTGGCGATCAGATCGTCGATGCGGTCCACCTTGTCGGCGTACCCCTCGACGAGCTCCATGGTGAACTCGTTCACCGCGGGCTGGCGGTCGGTGTCCGACCGCGAGTGGCGGATCCAGTCCGCGAGGACCTCGCGCACGGACACCCCGCGCTGGTCGGCCTCGAACAGGATCTGGAAAGCGCGCTTGCGCGCGTTGCTCCGGGCAGCCACGGTTAGCTGTTCACCCGGCCGAGGTAGTCGCTGGTGCGGGTGTCGACCTTGACCTTCTCGCCGGTGTTGACGAAGAGCGGGACCTGGATCTCGTGGCCCGTCTCCAGCGTCGCCGGCTTGGTGCCGCCGGTGGAGCGGTCGCCCTGGACGCCCGGGTCGGTGTGCTGGATGACCAGCTCGACGGCGGCCGGGAGCTCGACGTAGAGCACCTCGCCCTCGTGGCGGGCCACGGAGGCGGTCATGCCCTCGATGAGGAAGTTGGCGGCGTCGCCGACGGCCTTCCGGTCGACCATCAGCTGGTCGAAGTCCTCCATGTCCATGAAGACGAAGTACTCGCCGTCCATGTACGAGAACTGCATGTCGCGGCGGTCGATGGTGGCCGTCTCGACCTTGGTGCCGGCGTTGAACGTCTTGTCGACGACCTTGCCGGACATGACGCTCTTCAGCTTGGTGCGCACGAAGGCCGGGCCCTTGCCGGGCTTGACGTGCTGGAACTCGACGACGGACCAGAGCTGGCCCCCGTCGAGCTTCAGCACCATGCCGTTCTTGAGGTCGTTCGTGGAAGCCACGGTTTGGGAATCTCCTGCACTGGAAGACCACGGGTGCGCGCACAGCCCGGCGAACGGGCTAGAGCGCGAGCAGCTCCTTGGTCGTAATGGTGAGTAGCTCGGGACCGCCGTCCGCCTCGGGGCGTACGACGAGCGTGTCATCGATCCGGACGCCGCCCCGGCCCGGGAGGTGAACCCCCGGTTCGACGGTGACCGGCACGCAAGCGTCCAGTTTACCCATGGCCGTAGGTGCAAGCTGCGGGTCCTCGTCGATTTCGAGACCGACGCCGTGTCCGGTCCACGCCGCGAGGGCCTCTCCGTGACCCGCGGAGTCCAGGACGGAGCGTGCGGCGTGATCCACGTCTCGGTACGCGGCCCCGGGCAGCAGGGCCTCGCGGCCCGCCCGCTGGGCGGCGAAGACGAGGTCGTACAGCTCGATCTGCCAGTCCGCCGGAGTCGTGCCGATCACGAAGGTCCGGCCGATCTCGCAACGGTAGCCGCGGTAGTTCGCGCCGAGGCAGACGGAGAGGAAGTCGCCCTCCTCCACCCGGCGGTCGGAGGGCCGGTGCCGGGAGCGGCCGGAGTGCGGACCGGTGCCCACCGAGGTCGGGAAGGCCGGGCCGTCGGCCCCGTGGTCCACGAGCCGGCGTTCCAGCTCCAGGGCGAGGTGCCGCTCGGTGCGGCCCACCAGGATCGATTCCAGCAGCTCTCCGAGGGCCTGGTCGGCGATCTCGGCGGCGATCCGCAGGCAGGCGATCTCCTCCTCGTCCTTGACGAGGCGCTGCTGCTCCACCGCGGTCCCGAGGTCGGCGAGGCGCAGTTTGGGCGCCACGGAGCCCAGGGCCCGGTGCCGGGCCACGGTGAGGTGGTGCTCCTCGACGGCGAGCGAATCGGCCCGTGCGGAGGCGGCCATGTCGGCGGCGGCGACGGCGGGATCGGCTCCGGGGCCCGCGAGCACGGAGAGCCGCAGGTTCTCGTCGAGCCTTCCCTCGTCGGCCTCCCCCGTGGGCTGTCCGGCGCAGAACATCATGTCCTCGCCGCCCGGTCCGACCAGCAGGACGGCGCCCAGCGGCGACGCCCCGGACAGGTAGCGGACGTTCGCCGGACGCGTGATGAGTGCGGCGGCGTTTCCGGCGGCCGCACAGCGGTCGCGAAGCCGGCCCCGGCGGGCCGCGTACACGTCTGACATGTTTCCGAGCCTACGAGCGGCGCGTGCATCCGGCCTGGTGAGCGCGGCCGTACGGGGACGCGGCCGGGCTCGGCGGGCGGGGCCCGGCGGTCGGGGCCCGCGCGGGCCGGGCGGGCGGGCGGGGCGGGCTCAGTAGGCGGGCGCCGAGATGGCGCGGGCCAGGGTCTCGTCCAGGGCCCGGGCGGTGCCCTCGATGTCCAGGTGGGAGTTGTCGATGATCGGCAGCCCCGATCCGTACCAGCCCGCCATGCGGCCGTGGATGCGCGCGACCTCCTCGTCGGAGAGCCGCCGGTTGCCGGAGCGGGCCGCGTTGCGCTCCAGGACTATCTCCAGGCCGGGCAGCAGGACGACGGGCAGCAGCGCGGGCCCCACGTGGCGCTTCCAGCCGCCGAGGCCCACGACCGGCCGGTCGGGGAACACGGCGTCGTCGAGGATGCAGGAGATCCCGTTGGCCAGGAAGTTGCGGGCGGCGAAGCCGCAGGTGCGGCGGGCGAGGCGGTACTGGGCCTCGGAATGGTCGTTCCAGCCGGCCTGCGGGTCCGCGAACCCCGAGCACACCCATTCCCGTACGTCGTCCAGGCTGATGTGTGCGGTGGGGACGGGCCGGGTGCCCGCCCAGTGGCGGGCCACGGTGGTCTTCCCGGCGCCCGCGGGACCGATGAGCAGCACCGCGAGGGTGGCGCCGCCGGTGCCCGCGACGGCGGGCGGCAGCGGAATGTGCCCGGTGGACCCGTCCGGCACCCCGGCTACGGGCAGGTGCGCGGGCGGTACGGGCGCGTGGGGCAGCGGCGCCGGAGGCACGGGCCAGCCCCGCGCCGGGGGCGCCGGCGGCTGCGGGGGCGCCGCCGGGTGCCGATTCCCCGAAGGCTCCCAGCCCCCGCCCGCCATTCCATGCTGCATCCGCCGCACCTCCCCGGTCATATGGCCCTCGTTCTCTCACGACTGATGCGAGAACGTTATATGACCCTGGAGGCTGGTCGGGCCACTCGTGCATGCGGTTGCCCGGCCGGAACCTCCCCGGCCGGGCTCGGCCTCGCCCGACGGATCAGGCCGTGACCTCGCCGAAGGCCGCCACGAGGACGGCCGGGTCCGGGCCCTCCAGGACGGTCGGCTTGGCCAGGCCGTCCAGGACGATGAAGCGCAGCAGGTCGCCCCGGGACTTCTTGTCGAGCTTCATGGTCTCCAGCAGCTTGGGCCACTGGTCGCCGCGGTAGGTCAGCGGCAGCCCCACCGAGGCGAGGACCGCCTTGTGCCGGTCGGCCGTCGCGTCGTCCAGGCGGCCCGCCAGCCGGCCGAGCTCGGCCGCGAAGACCATGCCGACCGAAACGGCCGCACCGTGCCGCCACTTGTAGCGCTCGTTCTTCTCGATGGCGTGCGCGAGGGTGTGGCCGTAGTTGAGGATCTCCCGCAGCCCCGACTCCTTGAGGTCGCTGGAGACCACGTCCGCCTTGACCTGGATCGAGCGGCAGATCAGCTCGGCCGTGTGCGGGCCGGCGGGGGTGCGCGCCGCCTCCGGGTCCTCCTCGATCAGGTCGAGGATCACCGGGTCGGAGATGAAGCCGGCCTTGATGATCTCGGCGAGGCCGCTCACGTAGTCGTGGACGGGCAGGGACTCCAGCGCCGCCAGGTCGCAGAGCACGCCGGCCGGCGGGTGGAAGGCGCCGACGAGGTTCTTGCCCTCGGCGGTGTTGATGCCGGTCTTGCCGCCGACGGCCGCGTCCACCATCGCCAGGATGGTGGTCGGTACGGCGATCCAGCGCACGCCGCGCAGCCAGGAGGCCGCGACGAAGCCCGCGAGGTCGGTGGTGGCTCCGCCGCCGACGCCGACGATGGCGTCGGTGCGGGTGAAGCCGGACTGCCCGAGAGCCTTCCAGCAGTACGCCGCCACCTCGGCCGTCTTGGCCTCCTCGGCGTTCGGCACCTGGATGGCGACGGCCTCGTAGCCCTGCGCGGCGAGGTCGTCGCGCAGCGCCTCACCGGTCGAGGCGAGGGCCTCGGGGTGGATGACGGCGACCCGCTGGGCCTTCGTACCGATCAGGGAGCCGAGCTCGCCGAGCAGCTGCCGGCCGACCAGCACCTCGTACGCGTCGTGCCCGGCGCTCGCGCCGACCTGGATCCGCGTCACCTGGTCTGTCATGCGTTCTTCAACTCCAGAGCGTCGAGGACCGCCTGCGCGACCTCTTCGGGGGTGCGGTCGTCGGTGGCCACCACGACGCGCGCGACTTCGGTGTACAGGGGGCGCCTGGCCTCCATCAGCTCGCGCCACTGGCGGCGCGGGTTGACGGCGAGCAGCGGGCGCGCGGCGCCGAGGCCCACGCGCTTGACGGCTTCCTCGACGTCCATCGACAGGTAGGCGACGGGCAGCCCGGTCAGCAGCGCGCGCGTCTTCTCGTCCAGGACGGCGCCGCCGCCGAGGGCGAGGACCCCGTCGTGTCCGGCGACGGCGGCGGCGACCGCCTCCCGCTCCAGCTCACGGAAGTACGGTTCGCCCTCGTCGATGAAGATGTCGGAGATCTCGCGGCCCTGGGCCGCGACGATGTCGGCGTCGGTGTCCCGGTAGGAGACGCCGAGCCGGCGCGCGATCAGCTCGCCCACGGTGGACTTGCCGGACCCCATGGGGCCGACGAGGACCACCAGGGGGCCGGTTGCGGGGGTGGCCGTCACCGGATCTGCAGGTTGTCGAGGTACGACTGGACGTTGCGGCGGGTCTCGGGGACCGAGTCGCCGCCGAACTTCTCGACCACGGCGTCGGCCAGCACCAGGGCCACCATGGCCTCGGCGACGATGCCCGCGGCGGGCACGGCGCAGACGTCGGAGCGCTGGTGGTGGGCCACCGTCGCCTCACCGGTCGACACGTCCACGGTGGCCAGGGCCTTCGGCACGGTCGCGATCGGCTTCATCGCGGCGCGTACGCGCAGCAGCTCGCCGGTGCTCAGACCGCCCTCGGTGCCGCCGGCGCGGCCGGAGGTGCGCTTGAGGCCCTCGGGGGTGGAGACGATCTCGTCGTGGGCCTTGGAGCCGGGCACGCGGGCCAGGTCGAAGCCGTCGCCGACCTCGACGCCCTTGATGGCCTGGATGCCCATGAGCGCGGCCGCGAGGCGCGCGTCGAGGCGGCGGTCCCAGTGGACGTGCGAGCCGAGGCCGACGGGCACCCCGTAGGCGAGGACCTCGACGACGCCGCCGAGGGTGTCGCCGTCCTTGTGGGCCTGGTCGATCTCCGCGACCATCTGCTTCGACGCGTCGGCGTCGAGGCAGCGCACCGGGTCGGCGTCGAGCTTGTCGACGTCGGCCGGGGTCGGGTAGACGCCGTACGGGGCCTTGGCGGCGGCCAGCTCGACCACGTGCGAGACGATCTCGATGCCGGCCACCTCCTTGATGAAGGAGCGGGCGACGGCGCCGAGGGCGACGCGGGCGGCGGTCTCCCGGGCGCTGGCGCGCTCCAGGATCGGCCGGGCCTCGGTGAAGCCGTACTTCTGCATGCCCGCGAGGTCGGCGTGGCCGGGGCGGGGGCGGGTGAGCGCGGCGTTGCGGCCGGTCTCCTTCAGGAGCGAGGGGTCGACCGGGTCGGCCGACATCACCGTCTCCCACTTGGGCCACTCGCTGTTGCCGATCATGACGGCGACCGGGCCGCCCTGGGACAGGCCGTGGCGGACGCCGCCGAGGATGGTGACCTCGTCCTGCTCGAACTTCATCCGGGCACCGCGGCCGTAGCCGAGCCGGCGGCGGGCCAGGTGTTCGGCCACCAGCTCCGTGGTGACCGGGACGCCGGCGGGAAGACCCTCCAGCGTCGCTACCAGAGCCGGGCCGTGCGATTCCCCGGCGGTCAGCCAACGCAACCTGCTCAACGATGCTCCTCATGCTCGCGCCTGATTCAGCGACGGCGCGATCGGGTGCGCGGCCCGGACCCGCCTTCACCCCGATCCTCCCATGTCCGGGCCGGTGCACCGCCCTCCGGTCCAGCTATCGGACGGCGGAGCGGCGCCGGGACCACCACCGGAAGCCCTCCCAGAGGAGCGCGGCGGCCACGAGCCCGCCGATGGTCGTCTTCGCCCAGTCGGGCAGCGAGCTGAACAGGGCGCGGAAGAAGAGACCGACCGCGTACGCGCCGTCCCACTTCGACGCCAGCACCTCGTCCGTGCCGATCCCGTCCACGTATCCCCCTCAACCCCGTCGTCGCAGGTGAGGAGCCTAATTCATGACTGGCGAGCGGCGAGCGCCCGCTCCCCGGCGGCCCGCATGGCCGCGAGCGGGCCCGGGGTCCGGCCGGTCATCTGCTCGACCTGGAGCACGGCCTGGTGCACGAGCAGGTCGAGGCCGCCCACCAGCGGGCCGCCGCGGCCGGACCAGGCCGCCGCGAGGGCGGTGGGCCAGGGGTCGTACAGCACGTCGAAGAGGGTGCCGGGGGCCTCGGGCACGGAGCCGGCCAGTTCGTCCGTGGCACCGGCCGGGGTGGTCGCGATGACCAGCGGCGCGGTCAGCGCCTCGGCCGCCCGCGACCAGTCGGCCGTACGGACGTCCACGCCGAGCCGCTCGCCCCACTCACGCATCTCGGCGGCACGGGCCTCCGAGCGCACGTACGCGGTCACCTCGCCGGAGCAGATCCGGGCGAGCGCGGCGAGCGCCGAGGAGGCGGTGGCTCCGGCGCCGAGGATCGCGGCGGCCGGGACCTTCTCGACCCCGCGCTCGTGCAGGGCGGCGACGATCCCCGGGATGTCGGTGTTGTCGCCGACCCGGCGGCCGTCCTCCGTGAAGACGACCGTGTTGACCGCCTCCACCGAGGCGGCGGTGTCACTGATCCCGTCCAGCAGCGGCATGATCGCCCGCTTGAGCGGCATCGTCAGCGAGAGCCCGGCCCATTCGGGGCCGAGTCCGTCCACGAACCCGGGAAGCGCGGCCTCGTCGATCTCGAACCGGTCGTAGGACCAGTCGTCGAGGCCGAGCTCCCGGTAGGCGGCGCGGTGCAGCACCGGCGAGAGGGAGTGCTCGATGGGCGAACCCAGCACCGCGGCCCGTATCCGTGACATGTCCTGCTACCCGCCGTTCTTCTGCTTCTGCCGTTCCTGGAACTCCGCGACGAGCTTGAGGTGCTCGTCGTAGGTCTTGGTGAAGGTCGTCTTGTTGCCGTCGACCGACACGAAGAACATCCAACCGCCGTGGTCCGGGTTGAGGGTAGCGGTCAGCGCGTCCAGGCCGGGGTTCCCGATCGGGCCGGGCGGCAGTCCCGTGACGTTGTGCGTGTTGTACGGGTGGACGAACGCCTTGGCTTCCTTCAGGTTGAAGTTGATCTCGTTCTGGCCCCTGGCGTAGTTGGTCGTCGAGTCGAACTCGATCTTCCGGTTGGTGACGTCGTTGGTCTTCTTGAGGCGGTTGTAGACCACCTCCGACATCTTCCGGAAGTCGTCGTGGTTCTTGCCCTCGGCGTTGACGAGGCTGGCGACCGTGATGACCTGGAGCGGGTTCTCCAGGCCCAGCTCCTTGGCCTTGCCCTCGACTCCGAGCTCCGTGTACTTGTCCGTGGCGTTCTTGACCATCTGCTTGAGCAGGGACTCCGGCGTGCTGTCCTTGCTCAGGTCGTAGCGCATCGGGTACAGGAAGCCCTCGAGCGGGTCCATGATCTTCGGGTCGTTGTTCGCCCACGCCGGCAGGCCGAGGCTCTTGGCCTGCTTGAAGGCGATGTCCTTGGTGGTGCCCGCGGGCTTCTCGAGCTTCTTGTCGATCGCGTCGTAGACCACGCTGTTGCGCATGCCCTCGGTCACGGTGAGCACGTGGAGCTTGGAGGGGTCGACCATGATCGCGACCGCCGAGGCCGCCGACATCTTCTTCTTGAGCGGATAGACGCCGGGCTGGATCGATTTGCCCTTGGGGTCGGCGTTCGCGGCGTCCACGAAGGCCTGGGCGCTCGCGACCACGCCGGCGTCCTTGAGGATGCGGCCCATCTGGCCCAGGCCCGCGCCCTTGGGGATCTCCACGTCGACCGTTTCGTCGATGCCGGAGCCCGCGAAGTCCTCGGCCGCGCCGAACTTGGACTTCACGTAGGTGTAGCCGTAGTAGCCGCCACCGCCGACCACACCGATGATCACCACGGCCGCGATGAGACAGGCCATGCCGCTGCGCTTCTTCGGCTTGCCGCCGGAACGGCCCGAGCGGCGGCCGCCGGGCTCGTCGTCGTCACCGTCGTCGTCGCGGCCGCCGGAGCCCAGGAAGGAGTCCTCGGCCTCTTCGACCGGGGCCTCCTCCTGCCACTGCTCCTCGGTCTCCAGGCGCCGCCGGCCCGGGGGGCGCGGCGGCGGGAAGGCCTCGGAGGTGGCGTAGAGGTCGGGGGTCTCGCCGGGGTAGCCGCCCGCGTGCTGCTGGGCGTACGGGTCCGCACCCGCGTACGGATCCGCGGACTGCGCGGCGTGCACGTACGCGGGGTCGTATCCGGCGTTCTGGTCGAAACCGCGGTTCTGGTCCAGGCCGACCGGGACCTGGCCGGTGTCCCAGACCTGGCCGCCGTACGTCTCCTGGTGCTGCTGCTGGTACTGCTGCTGGTGCGGCTGCTGATACTGCGGCTGGTGCTGCTGCTGGTACTGGACCTGCTGCTGGTACTGCTGCTGCTCGTGCTGAGGCTGCTGCTGGTACTGGGGCTGCTGCTGGTACTGAGGCTCCTGCTGGTACTGCTGCGGGCCGTCGACGTAAGGCATCCGACCCTGCTGGGCCTCGTGCCCGGTCCACCCCTGGTCCCCGTACTGGGGATCCTCGGGGTGCCACGGTTCGGAGCCAGGGCCCCGGCCATACTCAGTCATCGATCCCCTAGCGCGCCGCAGGGCGTCGGCCGCGACTCCGTCCGCCGCGACACCCGGTTCCGCCTCTTTTGCTGGGCGACGGCTGTTCGAATGCCGCCACTTCGCGCGGAACGTTACCGTATCGCGATCAGACAACCACTTCGACGCACTCACCGGGCGGATTACCTGATACCCGTTCGGTCTCCAGCGCGTTCTGGAGGATCACCACGGCGGCCGCCTGGTCGATGACCGACCGGCCCTTCTTCGCGTTCCGGCCCGAGGCCCGCAGACCCTGGGCCGCGGTGACGGTCGTCATCCGCTCGTCCACCAGACGGACCGTCACGGGCTTGATGCCCTTGGCCAGTTCCATGGCGAAGGCGCGGCACTTGGCCGCGGCCGGCCCCTCCCGCCCGCTGAGCGAGCGGGGCAGACCGACCACCACCTCGATGGGCTCGTACTCCTCGACGAGCTGCCGCAGCCGCCGGTGGGCGAAGGGAATGTCCCGTCCCGGAACGGTTTCCACCGGTGTGGCGAGCACCCCGTCGGGGTCGCACGAGGCGACCCCGATCCTGGCGTCCCCCACGTCGATGGCGAGCCGGCGGCCGCGGCGCAGTGTCATCTTCAGACCGTCTCTACGACGAGGCGCTCGACGGCGCTGATGGCCTCCGGGATGGCGCCCGGGTTCTGGCCGCCGCCCTGGGCGACGTCCGGCTTGCCGCCACCGCCGCCGCCGAGGGTCTTGGCGGCCGTACGGACCAGGTCGCCGGCCTTGAGACCGCGCTCGCGGGCGGCCTCGTTGGTGGCGATGACGGTCAGCGGGCGGTCGTTCGCCGTGGTGAAGAGCGCGACCACAGCCGGGCGGTCGCCGGGGATGCGGCCGCGGACGTCCAGGACCAGCTTGCGCAGGTCGTCGGCGCCGGTGCCGTCCGGCACGGTGCCCACGACGAGGGCGACGCCGTGGATGTCCTGGGCGTTCTGGGCGAGACCGGCGGCGGCCTGGAGGACCTTCTCCGCGCGGAACTTCTCGATCTCCTTCTCGGCGTCCTTCAGCTTGCCGAGCATGGAGGCGATCTTCTCCGGCAGCTCCTCCGGTCGACCCTTGACCAGCTCCTGGAGCTGGGCGACGACCGTGTGCTCCTTGGCGAGGAAGTTGTAGGCGTCCACGCCGACGAGGGCCTCGACACGGCGCACGCCGGAGCCGATGGAGGACTCGCCGAGCAGCTTCACCAGGCCCAGCTGGGCGGTGTTGCCGACGTGCGTGCCGCCGCACAGCTCCTTGGAGAAGTCGCCGATCGTCACGACGCGCACGCGCTCGCCGTACTTCTCGCCGAACTCGGCGATGGCGCCCTGCTTCTTCGCCTCGTCGATGCTCATGATCTCGGCGGTGACGTCGAGCTCGCGGGAGAGCACGTCGTTGATCTTCTGCTCGACGTCGGTGAGGACCGAGCCGGGGACGGCGTTCGGCGAGCCGAAGTCGAAGCGGAAGCGGCCGGGCGAGTTCTCGGAACCGGCCTGGGCGGCCGTCGGGCCGAGCGCGTCGCGCAGCGCCTGGTGCGTCAGGTGCGTGGCCGAGTGGGCGCGGGCGATGGCCCGGCGGCGGTTGACGTCGATGGCGGCGTACGCGGAGGCGCCCACCGTCACCTCGCCGACCTGGACGGATCCCTTGTGCACGGAGACGCCGGGAACCGGCTGCTGCACGTCGCGGACGACGATGACGGCGCCCGAGTCGAGCTTGATGCGGCCCTGGTCGGCGAGCTGGCCGCCGCCCTCGGCGTAGAAGGGGGTGCGGTCCAGGACGACCTCGACCTCGTCGCCCTCGGAGGCGGCCGGCGAGGAGACGCCGTTGACCAGGAGGCCGACGATGGTGGACTCGCCCTGGGTGGTGGCGTAGCCGGTGAACTCGGTGGCGCCGGAGCCGTCGGCGATCTCCCGGTAGGCGGACATGTCCGCGTGGCCGGTCTTCTTGGCCTTGGCGTCGGCCTTGGCCTTGTCGCGCTGCTCCTGCATCAGGCGGCGGAAGCCGTCCTGGTCCACGGAGAGGCCCTGTTCGGCGGCCATCTCCAGGGTCAGGTCGATCGGGAAGCCCCAGGTGTCGTGGAGCAGGAACGCCTTGTCGCCGGCCAGGACCGTGCCACCGGTGGCCTTGGTCTCGGTGATGGCGGTGTCGAGGATGTTCGTGCCGCCGCGCAGGGCCTTCACGAAGGCGGCCTCTTCGGCGAGCGCGACGGTCTCGATGCGCTTGCGGTCGGTCACCAGCTCCGGGTACTGCTGCCCCATGGTCTCGACGACCACGTCGACGAGCTCCTGGATGACCGGACCGGTGGCGCCCATGAGGCGCATGTTGCGGATGGCGCGGCGCATGATGCGGCGCAGCACGTAGCCGCGGCCCTCGTTGCCGGGGGTCACGCCGTCGCCGATGAGCATGACGGAGGTGCGGATGTGGTCGGCGACCACGCGCAGCGAGACGTCCGTGCCCTGGGCGGCGCCGTACTGCACGCCGGTCAGCTCGGTGGCCTTGTCCATGACCACGCGCAGGGTGTCGGTCTCGTACATGTTCTGCACGCCCTGCAGGATCATGGCGAGACGCTCGAGGCCGAGACCCGTGTCGATGTTCTTCGACGGCAGGTCGCCGAGGATCGGGAAGTCTTCCTTCCCGTCGCCGGCGCCGCGCTCGTACTGCATGAAGACCAGGTTCCAGATCTCCACGTAGCGCTCGTCGTTGACGGCCGGGCCGCCCTCGACGCCGAACTCGGGACCGCGGTCGTAGTTGATCTCCGAGCAGGGGCCGCAGGGACCCGGGACGCCCATGGACCAGAAGTTGTCCTTCTTGCCCAGGCGCTGGATGCGCTCCTGCGGGACGCCGATCTTGTCGCGCCAGATGGCCTCGGCCTCGTCGTCGTCGAGGTAGACCGTGATCCAGAGCTTCTCGGGCTCCAGGCCGTAGCCACCGTCCGCCACGGAGCTGGTGAGCAGCTCCCAGGCGTACTTGATGGCGCCTTCCTTGAAGTAGTCGCCGAAGGAGAAGTTGCCGCACATCTGGAAGAACGTGCCGTGGCGGGTGGTCTTGCCGACCTCTTCGATGTCCGGCGTACGGACGCACTTCTGCACGCTGGTGAGCGTGGGCGCGGGCGGCTTGACCTCGCCGAGGAAGTACGGCTTGAACGGCACCATGCCCGCGGGCACCAGCAGCAGAGTCGGGTCGTCCGCGATGAGCGACGCCGAAGGGACAACGGTGTGACCGCGCTCCTCGAAGAAGCTCAGCCAGCGGCGGCGGATTTCAGCCGACTCCATCAGTGGTCCTCATTCCGGTTGTGCGTGACGCCCGAGCGCTTCGGGCGGTACGTAGTGGTCTGGTCGTGCTTTTCGTGCCCGATGGCCCGCAGCCGCCGCGGCCCGGGAAGGGCGGTGACGTTGCCGGGCAGGTCGGGATCCTGGTGCAGGCCCAGGGCGTCGTTCAGCTCGTCCTCGCGCTGCGACATTCCGGCCTTCACGTCGAGCGCGAAGTCCTTGAGGCGGTGGCCCGCCTCGAGCGCCTTGTCGGCTGCCTGGGCGGCGAGGCTCTCCGGGGTCAGCTTCTTGAGCTGCCGGTTGACCTTGGTGGTGGCCCACACGCCGGCGGCTGCGCCTGCGGTGAACCAGAAGGCTCGGCGGAACATCGGCGATCTCAGCCCTTCTGCTTCCGGCGCCGGGCCGCCGGCACCGTACGGCCAACGATCACGGTACGTCGGGTGGTCCTGCGCGGCACGTCCTCCGGGGCGGCGCCCTTGCCCAGCGCCTTGCGGACGCCGTAGCCGAAGGCCGCGACCTTGACGAGCGGGCCGCCGAAGGTGGAGGCCACGGTGGAGGACAGTGCGGAGGCGTTGGAGGTGACCTCCTGGACGTCGCTCGCGATGGCGTCGACCCGGTCCAGCTGGGTGCGCGCGGAGCGGACGGTCGTGGAGGCGTCCGCGAGCAGCGGGACGGCCTGGTCGGTCACGTCGGCCACCAGCTTGGTGGTCGCCTTGAGCACCTGGGCCAGCCTCACCAGCACCACGGCGAGGAAGGAGACCAGGATGGCCCAGAAGACGGCCACGAGGATCCCGGCCACCTCTCCACCGGACACGTCACACCGCTCTCTACACATTGATCACTAAGCGAAAAAGTCGTCCTCCGACCCTATCGCGCCGGAGATCCGCCGCAGTACCGGAATTCGGGGGCCGCACCCCCCGCGGGGGGACCGGACCCGGTCCGCCTTGTACGCAGAGCATCCGGACCAGTACCCTCCGTGTCCCATGCGACAGAGACCCATGCCCCGAAGGACGCCGGGCAATCTTCCCTCGGACCTGAGCGGCTTCGTCGGGCGGGGTGTCGAACTCACCGAGCTGGCGCGACTGCTGGAGTCCTCGCGGCTGGTGACGGTGACCGGTGCGGGCGGGGTGGGGAAGTCCCGGCTGGTCCTGGCGGCGGCCCGGGCCGCGGCCGAAGCGGCGGCGGGCGGCGCGGACCCTGCGGGCCCGGCGTGTCCCGCCGAATCCGGGGGTTCGGAGCAGGAACTCTACTGCGACGGCGTGTGGCTGGCCGAGCTGGCCTCCGTACGTGATCCGGCGCTGCTGGAGCTGACCGTCGCGGAGGCGCTCGGGCTGACCGACCACACCACCCGGCCGCCCCGGACGGTGCTCGCCGAGCATCTGGCCGAACGGCGGCTGCTGCTCGTCCTGGACGGTTTCGAGCAGCTCGTCGACGAGACCGCCTCCCTGGTACGGGACCTCCTGCGCGGCTCCCCCGGCCTGCGGGTGCTCGCCGCCGGCCGGCGCCCACTGACCCTGGACGGCGAGCTGTCCTGGCCGCTGGCCCCGCTGGATCCCGAGGAGGCCCTGACCCTGCTGATCGACCGGGCCTCGGCGGCCGATCCGGCCTTCACCCCGACGGAGGCCAACCGGGCGGTGCTGGCCGAGCTGTGCGCCCGGCTCGACGGCCTGCCCCTGGCGCTGGAGCTGGCGGCGGGCCGGCTGCGCACGCTCTCGCCGGAGCAGGTGCTGTCCCGGCTGGAGGACCGCTTCGCCCTGCTGACGGGCGGTTCGCGCGGGGCGCTCCCCCGCCACCGGGCCCTGCGCACGGCGATCGGCTGGAGCCACGAGCTGTGCACCGCCGGGGAGCGGCTGCTGTGGGCCCGGCTCTCGGTGTTCGCCGGGCAGTTCGACCTGGACGCCGCCGAGTACGTGTGCGCGGGCCCGGACCTGCCGGTGGAGTCGGTGCTGGACCTGGTCGGGGAGCTGCTGGGGCAGTCCCTGCTGGTCCGGGAGGAGACCGCCGCCGGGGTGCGCTACCGGATGCTGGAGACCGTACGGATCTACGGGGCGGGCTGGCTGGAGTCGCTGGGCGACGCCGGGCGGCTGCGGCGCAGGCACCGGGACTGGTACATGGGCCTGGCGACCTGGTGCGAACTGGACTGGTTCAGCCCGCGCCAGCAGGAGGTGGCCGCGCTGGTGGAGGCGGAGCTGCCGAACCTGCGGCTCGCCCTGGAGTGCTGCCTCGACGAGCCGGACGAGATCCACCTGGGCCAGTACCTGGCGGGCACCCTCTGGTTCTACTGGGCGGGCTGCGGCCGGCTCACCGAGGGCAGGCACTGGCTGGACCGCACCCTGGAGGGCGGCCACGGACCCGGCGAGCCGTCGGAGTACGAGAGCTCGCGGCTGAAGGCGCTGTGGGTGCTCGGCTACGTCGCCGCGCTGCAGGGCGACTCGGTGGCGTCGATGAGCGCGCTGTACGAGTGCCGGGACGGGGCCGCGCTGAGCGGGAACCCGGTGGCCGGCGCGTACGCGGTGCACCGGATGGGCTGCCTGGCGCTGATCTCGGACGACATGGCGCGGGCCCGGGAGCTGCTGGGCTCCGCGCTGGAGCGCTACCGGGACGCCGGGGAGCTGAACAGCAACGTGCTGATGTGCCAGGTGGAGCTGGCGATGGCACTGGCCTTCCAGGGGGAGCAGGCCGGCGCGCTGTCGCTGTGCGAGGAGGTCCGGGACATCTGCGAGGAGCGCGGCGAGCGCTGGACGAAGGCGTACGCCCTGTACGTCCTGGCCTACGCGGCCCTGGACTCGGGCGCCACGGCCGAGGCACGGCGGCTGCTCTCGGAGTGCGTGGCGGTCAACCACGTCTTCCGCGACCTGGTCGGACTGGTGCTGGCGGTGGAGCTGCTGGCCCTGGTGACGGTCGCCGAGGGCCACCCGGCGGAGGCCGCGGTGCTCCAGGGGGCGGCGGAGCCGATGTGGGACGGAGTGGGGATGCGGCTGTTCGGCTCGGGGTACTTCAACGCCCCGCGGCTGATGTGCCAGGAGCGGGCGGGCGAGCTGCTGGGCGCCGAGCGGTACGCGTCCTGCGCCCGGCACGGGCGGACGCTGGGCGTGGACGCGCTGGTGGAGCGGGCCCTGCGGGGACCGGAGCCGGCACCCGCCCCGACGGGTCCGCTGCCCAGGCCCCGCGCGGCTGCCGGCGGCCGGCCGATGGGCCACCCGGGGGCGAAAAGCAGGAAACCCGCCGGCTCCCCCAAGGGGGAACCGGCGGGCTGACCAGCCTGTGAGGGCTACGTCCGCTGGTACTGGATCAGCGGGCGTAGTACTCGACGACGAGCTGCTCGTCGCAGATGACCGGGATTTCCTTGCGGTTCGGGTCGCGGTCCAGGCGGAAGGCCAGGGCCTTCAGGTTGACCTGCAGGTAACGGGGGGTCTCGCCCTCGCCTGCGTAGCCACCCTCACGGGCAACCTGGAACGGAACCTTCTCGCGGCTGCGCTCGCGCACCGTGATGACGTCGTCCGGGCGGACGCGGAACGACGGCTTGTCGACCTTGTCGCCGTTGACCTCGATGTGGCCGTGAACGACCATCTGGCGGGCCTGGTAGATGGTGCGGGCGATGCCCGAACGCAGAACCAGGGCGTCGAGGCGACGCTCGAGCTCGACGACCAGCGCCTCGCCCGTCTTGCCTTCGGCCTTCTTGGCGCGGTCGTACGCGCGGGCCATCTGACGCTCAGAGATGTCGTACTGAGCGCGCAGACGCTGCTTCTCCAGCAGACGAACCTTGTAGTCCGAGTTCTGCTTGCGGCCACGGCCGTGCTCGCCCGGCGGGTAGGGGCGGGCCTCGAAGTACTTGACGGCCTTCGGGGTCAGCGCAATGCCGAGGGCACGCGACTTCTTGACCTTGGGTCGCTTCTGGTTCACGTGGAACCTACCTCCATGTAAGTTAGGTGAGGCTTACCTTAGCGAGGAGGACGTAATGTCTCGACCACATGGGATCCCCCTGCCCAGTGCGCACCGAAGTTCAGATCCAAACGAAACAGGATCTGCTTTCGGCGACGATAAGCAAGGTCAGCCGCGTCCCAGGGAAGGCGTTCGGCAGCTCACCGGAGCCGAACGCGTACGAACCCTCGTAGAGTCCAACGCCTCAGTATCCCTCACGCTCCCCGGTGCTTTTGACCAGGCAGAGCTCGGGACAGGGGCGCCGGCCGCAAGGACCGTCACCCCGGACGGGGACGTGATTCTCCTGGTATCAGGGGAATCCGCGGCTGCCAGGGCAGCCGCTCACGCCCAGGACGACGACCTCACCGCCGTGATCGAGATCACGGATGTGGCGCCGGTGTCCGTGCCCCATCGTATCCGAGGCCGCGCGTGGCTCGCCGGGTGGCTCACGCCGGTGCGCGGGGACGCCGACCGGGCGGCCTGCGCGGCGCTGCTGGCGGAGCGGCACCCGGTGGGCGAGCTCCTCGGGATGTCGGAATCGCTCGAGTTCCCCCACACCGGCCGGCCGGCGTGGATGCTGCTGCGCCTGGAGGTCGGGGAGATCTCCGTCGACGACCTGTGGGGCGCCGAGCACGTGGACCCCGAGCTGCTGGCCGCGGCCGAGCCCGACCCGATGGTGGCCCACGAGACCGAGATCCTCCAGCACCTGGCGGCGGCGCACGCAGACCGGATGGCCGACCTGCGCGCGCTGCTCGGCACCCGGGAGACGGCGGACCTGAAGGCGGTCCCCCTCGCGCTGGACCGTCTGGGGCTGCGGGTGCGCTTCACGCGCGGCGGCGCGGGCGCGGGGCCCGGCTCCGCGTTCGACGCCCGCTTCGACTTCCCGCGGCCGGTCCGCGACGTCTGTGAGCTGCGCGGGGCGATGCGCACCCTGTTCGCGTAGGGGCGGGGTCAGCGGCAGGTGCCGAGCATCTCCTGCAGCGCCTGCTTCTCGGGCGGGGTCACCGAGAGCCCGTACTTGGCCTTGATGCCGGTGTAGCGCCGCGCGTACTCGCACCAGAAGTCCTTCCGCGGCGGCTTCCACTTGTCGGCGGTCTTGCTGCTCTTGTCGTAGTTGGTCTGCTTGTCCACCGCGAGCAGCACGTCGAGGTCGTTGGCGTACTCCAGCCGGCGCTGCGGAGTCCAGGCGTACGCGCCCCCGCGCCAGGCGGCGCCGAGGGCGACGACGTGGTCGGTCTGGATCTGCGAGGCGCGCCGGTAGTAATAGGGGAGCTCCTTCCCCGTGTACGGATCGTGCAGCACCCCGGAGAGCACGACGCAAGGGTTGCGATCGCCCTCGCGCAGCTCCCGCAGGTCCCTCCTCAGCACGTCGTCCCGGGTGTCGCACCCGTTGCGCCCGCCGACGGCGTCGGTCTCGTCGGACCAGTACCTGCCGAAGTTCTCGCGCTTGTACGTCTCCCAGTTCTTGCCCCACTCGACCGTGAGCCCGGCCAGCTCGGTCCTGGCGGTGGCGGCGGCGGGCGGGAACCCCGCGCTGGAGAGCGGCACCTCGGCGACGAGCGCGGCGGCGCTGGCGTGAGCGGTCTCGGCGTCACCGTGATGGCATCCGCCGAGCAGCAGCACGGCCGCCAGGGCGATCAGCGGAGCAGGACGTCCCATGCCCCGGAGCCTAGGCCCCGCCTCCGCGCCCCGCCCGTCCGACACGATGCCCCTACACGGCGCTCCGCGCCCGCGGGTCCGGGGGCCGGCCCCCGGGAACGGCGCCGCAGGTCAGGACCCGGCGCCGCGCAGCCGCTCGCGGACCTTCTCCACCACGTCCGCGTACCGCGCCTCCGCCCCGTACCGGGTCGGTTCGTAGTACCGCTTCCCGTGCACCGCATCCGGCGCGTACTGCTGCGCGGCAATCGCACCGGGCACGTCGTGCGGGTACACGTACCCCACCGCGTGACCCAGCTTCGCCGCCCCCTTGTAGTGCCCGTCACGCAAGTGCGCCGGCACGGACCCCGCCAGCCCCGCCCGGACATCCGCCAGCGCCGCACCGATCGCGGTCGTCGCGGTGTTCGACTTCGGGGCCAGCGCCAGCGCGATCGTGGCGTGCGAGAGCGTCAGCGCGGCCTCCGGGAAGCCGATCATCGCCACCGCCTGCGCCGCCGCCACCGCGAGCGGCAGTGCCGTGGGGTCGGCCAGCCCGATGTCCTCGCTCGCGGAGATCATCAGCCGCCGGGCGATGAACCGCGGGTCCTCCCCCGCCTCGATCATCCGCGCGAGGTAGTGCAGCGCCGCGTCCACGTCCGAGCCGCGGATCGACTTGATGAGCGCGCTGGCGACGTCGTAGTGCTGGTCGCCGTCCCGGTCGTACTTGACCGCCGCCCGGTCGACGGCCTCCTCCACCGTCTGCAGGCTGATCTCCGCCTCGCCCTTGGCGATCGCGGAGCCGGCCCCCGCCTCCAGCGCCGTCAGCGCCCGCCGCGCGTCGCCGCCGGCGATCCGCAGCAGGTGCGCCTCGGCGTCCGCCGGCAGCGTCACCGCCCCGCCCAGCCCGCGCTCCTCCGTCAGCGCACGCCGCATCAGCGCGCTCAGGTCCTCGTCCGTCAGCGGTTCCAGCGTCAGCAGCAGGGACCGCGACAGCAGCGGGGAGATGATCGAGAAGTACGGGTTCTCCGTGGTCGCGGCGATCAGCGTGACCCAGCGGTTCTCCACGGCCGGCAGCAGCGAGTCCTGCTGCGCCTTGCTGAAGCGGTGGATCTCGTCGAGGAAGAGGACGGTGTCCTTGCCGTAGCCGCCGGCCGCGCGCTTGGCGCCCTCGATGACGGCCCGTACCTCTTTCACACCCGCCGTGATCGCGGACAGCTCCACGAACCGCTTCTTGGTCGCCTGGCTCACCACGTACGCGAGGGTGGTCTTCCCGATCCCCGGCGGACCCCACAGGATCACCGAGGAGGCTCCCGCCGGACCGCCCGCCCCGTCACCGACCAGCCGCCTCAGCGGCGAGCCGGGCTTCAGCAGGTGCTGCTGGCCGACGACCTCGTCCAGGGTGCGCGGGCGCATCCGGACGGCGAGCGGAGAACTGGAGGGGTCCTTCTGCTGGCGGTCTTCGGCTGCGGCGGTGAACAGGTCTGGTTCCACACCGGAAGCCTATGCGAGCACACCGACACTCCCGTCCGGACGGACCGGCGGATCAGGAGGTCCAGAACTCCCACCAGCGGGTCAGGATCAGCATCCCGATGATCCCGATGTGCAGGACGGGCAGCACCCAGGTGAACTCGTCGAAGAAGCCGCGCAGCCAGCCGGGGGCCCCGAGCAGGCGGCTGCGGACGTTGTGCGAGGTCACGTACCAGAACATGACGATGGTGGCGACCCAGGCGAGGCAGCACCACAGGCACAGCGAGTTGATGTTGTACAGCGACTGGTACATCAGCCAGGTGCAGAAGCCGACGCCGAAGAGCATCCCGGCGTTCAGGGTCAGCCAGTACCAGCGCGGGAAGCGGGCCCGGGCGAGCAGGCTCATGCCGACGCAGACGACGATGCCGTAGGTGACGAGCCCCAGCATCGGGTTCGGGAAGCCGAAGACGGCCGCCTGGTCGCTCTTCATGATGTTGCCGCAGGAGACGATCGGGTTGAGGCTGCAGCCCGGCGTGAAGTTCGGGTCCTCGAGCAGCTTGAACTTGTCGATCGTGATGACCCAGGCCGCGAGCAGCCCCAGGGCCCCCGTGATCACCAGCAGCAGGGCCAGCGCACGGCTGCCGCCGACCGCCGTCCGCGTCGTGGCGGTGTCCGTGTCAGTCGCTCGTGTCGTCATCCCGCCCGCTCCACATCTGCAAGGTCATCAAGCACCGGCCATTGTGCCGTACGCGGGTCGGCTGTCCACCGTTCGATGGACACGAGGAGGTACGCACGGGGGGACCGGTGGACGCGCTTCCGGCACACCATGTGAGGCATGACACGAAACGCGGTGGAAGTGCGGGGGCTTCGCAAGCAGTACGGCGATGTCACCGCGGTGGACGGACTGGACCTGACGATCCGGCAGGGCGAGGTCTTCGGCCTCCTCGGGCCCAACGGCGCCGGCAAGAGCACCACGGTGGAGATCCTCCAGGGGCACCGGGAGCGGGACGGCGGCGAGGTGCTCGTCCTCGGCGCGGACCCCGCCACGGGCGGCCGGGCCTGGCGCTCGCGCGTCGGCATCGTCTGGCAGGACGAGTCGGCGCCCGCCGAACTGACGGTACGGGAGACGGTCGAGCACTTCGCCCGCTACTACCCGGCCCCGCGCGACCCGGCGGAGGTCATCGCCCTCGTCGGCCTGGAGCAGAAGCGCGACCAGCGGGTGAAGGGGCTCTCCGGCGGCCAGCGGCGCCGCCTCGACGTGGCGCTCGGGGTCATCGGCGACCCCGAACTGCTGCTCCTGGACGAGCCCACGACCGGCTTCGACCCGGCGGCCCGGCGGCAGTTCTGGGACCTGATCCGGCTGCTGTCCGACGCGGGCACCACCATCGTGCTCACCACCCACTACCTGGAGGAGGCCGAGGCCCTCGCCGACCGGCTCGCGGTCGTCGCCCGCGGCAAGGTCGTCGCCGAGGGCGAACCGGCCGAGCTGCGCGCCCGCCTGGGCACCGGCGCCACCGTCGAGTGGACCGACCGCGACGGCGGCACGCGCAGCACCGAGACGCAGACGCCCACCCGGACCGTCGCGGAGCTGATGGCCCGCTTCGACGGCGAGATCCCGGACCTGAGGATCACCCGCCCCACCCTGGAGGACGTGTACCTGCGCCTCACGGGCCAGCTCGACCGGAACACGAACCCGCAGGAGGAGTCCCGATGAGCACCGTGACCGCCGCGAGCGCGAGCGCGAGCACCGCCGCCAGGGCGCTGCCCGGCGCCTGGACCCTGGGCCTGAGGCGGGGCGCGCTGGAGATCAAGCAGTTCACGCGCCAGCGCGACGCGATGATCTTCACCTTCGCCTTCCCCATCGTCTTCCTCGCGCTCTTCGCCTCGATCTTCAGCGAGGGCATGGAGGGCACCGGGGTCACCGCCTCCCAGATGTACGCGGCCGGCATGGTCGCGGCCGGCATCATGTCCACCAGCTTCCAGTCCCTCGGCATCTCCATCGCCGTCGAACGCGACGAGAAGGTGCTGCGCCGGCTGCGCGGGACGCCGATGCCCCCGGCCGCGTACTTCCTCGGCAAGGTCTGGCTGGTGCTGGCCACCGGCCTCGCCGAGACCGCGATCCTGCTGCTGGTCGGCTCCACCCTGTTCGACCTCGACCTGCCGACGTCCGCCGTCAAGTGGCTGACCTTCAGCTGGATCTTCACCCTCGGCCTGGCCGGCTGCGCCCTGCTCGGCATCGCCATCAGCAGCCTGCCCAAGTCCGGCAAGAGCGCCAGCTCGGTCGTGGTCCTGCCGTTCCTGATCCTGCAGTTCGTCTCCGGAGTCTTCATCCCGGTCCACCAGATCCCGGACTGGCTGCTGAACATCGGCGCGCTGTTCCCGCTCAAGTGGATGTGCCAGGGACTGCGCGGGGTGTTCCTGCCGGAGTCGGCGGCCGTTCTCGAACAGGCGGGCGGCTGGGAGTATGGGAAGGTCGCCCTGGTCCTGGGCGCCTGGGTCGTGGGGGGTCTGGTCCTGTGTCTGCTGACCTTCAAGTGGAAGAACCGTCGCGACGGCTGAACGGCCCCGGTCGGTTCCCCGGAGCGCGCGAGTCCCACGTCTGGGACCGCGCCTTCGGGCCGTGGGACTTCTACTTCGGGCTGGTGTGGGCCGCGACCGCGGCCTTCGTCCTGGGCGCCGACTTCCCGCCGCTCGCCCACCGGCTGACCGCCGTGGCCCTGCTCGCGCTGCTCGTCCCCTGGTACGCGTGGGCCGGGCGCCCGCTGCTCCTGCTGGAACCCGGCGCCCGGCCGGGGCCCTCGCTGCGCTACCTGGCGGGGAACCTGCTGCTGTTCCTGCCGGCCGCCACCCTGGCCGGAGAGACCCGTCTGATCACCTTCGCCCTGGCCCCGCCCTGCTTCATGCTGCTGCCGCTGCGCCGGGCGGTGGCCACGGCGGCCCTGGTGTCCCTGCTGCCCGTGGCCGGCTGGGCCCTGCTGTGGCGGCCGCCCGCGCACGACGTGTTCCTGAGCTCCATCGGCGCCGTCGTCACCTTCGTCTTCACCGCGTTCTTCGGCGCCTGGATCATCCGCATCATCGAGCAGAGCCAGAACCGGGCCTCCCTGATCGCCGAACTCGACGCCAGCCGGGAGGAGGTGGCCAGGCTCTCCGCCGAACGCGGCGCCCACACCGAGAGGGAACGCATGTCCCGGGAGATCCACGACACCCTCGCGCAGGGCTTCACCAGTCTCCTGATGCTGGTCCAGGCCGTGCAGTCGGAGCTGGACACCGATCCTGCGCAGGCCCGCCGCCACCTGGAGCTGATGGCCGACACCGCCCGGCAGAACCTGGCGGAGGCCCGCGCCCTGGTCACCGGCGGCGCACCCGCCGACCTCGACGGCGGCTCGCTCCCGGACGCGGTACGCCGCCTCGCCGCCCGGCACGACCCGCCGGCCGCCGTCTCGGTGACGGGGGACGTCCGGCCGCTGGCGGCCGTGCTGGAGGTGGTGGCCCTGCGGTCCTGCCAGGAGTCCCTGTCGAACGCGGCCAAGCACGCGGGCCCGGGGGCCGATTGCGCGGTGTCGCTGGCCTACGGCGGCTCCGAGCTGACCGTCACGGTCCGCGACACCGGCCGGGGCTTCGACCCGGCAGCCCCCGCACCCGGTTATGGGCTACCGGGGCTGCGCGCCCGCGCGGCGGAGGTCGGCGGCACGGCGGCGATCGACAGCGCGGTCCCGGGCGGCACCACCGTCACCGTCACCCTGCCGATCCGCTGAGGAGCGTACGAGAATGATCCGCATCCTGCTGGCCGACGACCATCCGGTGGTACGGGAGGGCCTGCGCGGCATGCTCAGCGCGGAGCCGGACCTGGAAGTGATCGCGGAAGCCTCGAACGGACCGCAGGCGGAGGCGCTGGCGGCGCGGTTGGTCCCCGGCCTGGACCTGATCCTGATGGACCTGCGGATGCCGGGCGGCGACGGCGTCGAATCGATCGCCCGCATCACGGCGGCCCGGCTGCCGGTACGGGTCGTGGTGCTGACCACGTACGAGGAGGACCGGGACATCCTGCGTGCGGTGGAGGCCGGGGCCGCGGGCTACCTGCTGAAGGACATGGCGCGAGCGGAGCTGGCGGCCGCGATACGGGCCGCCGTGCGCGGCGAGACGGTCCTGGCCCCGACGGTGGCGGGCCGCCTGGTCGACAGCCTGCGCACCCGCCCGGAGCGGCCGCGCCTCTCGGAGCGCGAGGTCTCGGTCCTGCGGCTGGTCGCGGAGGGCGCGACGAACGCGGAGATCGGCAGCCGGCTGTTCGTCGCCGAGTCCACGGTGAAGACCCACCTCCTGCGGATCTTCGGCAAGCTGGAGGTCACCGACCGCACGGCGGCCGTGACGACGGCCATGCGGCACGGCTTGCTCTGACCACGTCCGCCGCGCGGAGCCTTCCCCCACCCCGCCCCTTCCCGAAACCGGGGCCAGCCCCGGACCCCGTACGTGCGCTCCGCGCCCGTGCCCTCGAACGCCGGGCGGGCTGGATCTGTCCAGCCCCGCCGGCG
>NZ_JBSGXB010000089.1:0-23933 GCF_053609185.1 Streptomyces sp. NPDC054956
GCCTGCCCGGAGGTGCGGGCGGGCGCTCCTGCCCGGCGGTGCCGCCCGGGCGGCCCGGGCGGCGAGGCCGGGTGGTGCCGCCCGGCGGGGGCGTGGCGGCCGGTGCGCGGGGTCAGGCGCGGAGGAAGGCGGCGATCCGTGCGCGCAGCGACGCCGGGTCCAGGCCGTGGGCGGCCGTGTGCTCCTCGACCGTGCCGTAGCGGCGCAGCTCGGCGCGGGCGACGCCCAGGCCGAGCACCCGGTGGGGGAGCTCGACGAGCGTTTGCCCGGCGGCAGCCGCGGAGGTGCCGGCGAGGTAGGGCTCGACCAGGACCACGTCGGCCGCGGCGTGCCCGACGGCGGCGCGGAGCGCCTCGTCGTCCCAGGGCCGCACGGTCGGTGCGTACAGGACGGTCACGTCCATGCCCTCCGTCGCGGCGAGGACGTTGTCGAGCAGCGGGCCGACCGCGACCACGACGCCCGCGCGTCCCTCCCGTACGGTCGTGAAGCCCAGGCCGGTGACGGGGCGGGCCTGCGCGTTCGACAGCGATGAGAGCCGGACGTAGACCTTGTCGTCCCCTGCGGCGTAGGCGTGGCGCAGCAGTGCCTCGGCCTCGTCCGGGTGGCCCGGGACGTGGACGGTCCAGCCGTCGAGGGTGTCCAGCAGGGCCACGTCGCCGGGGGCCATGTGGGTGTAGCCGCCGGCCGGCCAGTCGTAGCTCGCGCTCGCGCTGACGAGGACCCCGCCCGTGCCCTGGTGCCCGAAGTCGAGCTTGACCTGCTCGAAGGGGCGCTCCACGAGGAAGCTGGCGAAGGTGTGCATCACGGGCCGCAGTCCCGTGAGCGCCAGCCCGCCGCCCACGCCGATCAGCAGCTGCTCGCGGATGCCGACGTTGATCACCCGGTCCGGGTGGCTGTCCTGGGCGGGGCGGAAGCCGTCCATGCCGATCTCGGCGAGTACGAGGGCCAGCCGGGGGTCCTCGTCGAGTGCGTGTGATGTGACCGAGACGAACCGTTCGCGCATGGTGTCCATGTCTCCCCCTGATCTCTCTTCTGTCCGCTGCTTCTGGTTCAGTGCTTCTTCTCGACACGGGCGACGACCGCGTGCGGCCGGCCCGGATGCGGTGCGGTGCAGGCGGCGTGCAGGGCCGCGTGGTCCCGGCCGTCCACGGTGACCGCGGACCAGCCCGCCGCCTCGAAGCGGGAGGCGATGCCGCCCCGCCAGCCGTGGGTGGCGGAGTCGTTGTCGATCACGATCGTGTGGAGCCGGTCCAGCCCGGCCGATCCGGCGTACGCGATCGCTTCGTGATTGCTCCCCTCGTCCAGCTCGGCGTCGCCGATCAGCACCCACACCGCCGGGTCGGTCAGACCCTGCGCGCGCAGTCCGAGCGCACTGCCGACGCCGAGCGGCAGCCCGTGGCCGAGGGAGCCGCTGCCGATCTCCACGCCGGGGATCAGGGTCCGGTCCGGGTGGTGCCCGAGGGGGGAGTCGTACGCCCCGAAACCGCTGAGCAGGTCGACGGGGAGGAACCCCTTGGCGGCGAGTACGGCGTAGTACGCCATCGGGCCGTGCCCCTTGGACAGCAGGAACCGGTCCCGCCCGGGGTCCCCGGCGGTGCCGGGCCCGACCCGCAGCACCCGGTCGTAGAGCACCCACAGCGCGTCGAGCGTGGAGGTGGCGGCGGGACCGTGCTTCTCGGCTCCGGTCATGAGGGCCATGAGTGGCCCGAGGTCTTCGTAGCGGAATCGGGTGTCCGCGGCTGCTGCCTGTGTCATGACTCGATCTTGCAACCTCAAGCGAACTTGAGGTCAAGCACCACCGCGCCACGAGATCGCGCCCCCGGACGGGCGGCCGGACGGGCGGCCGGACGGGCGGATGAAAGGGCGGACGAAAGAGCGGACCGGGCCGGAAAGAAAGGTGCGCGCGACCACCTCCTGAAGTGCGGTATTGTTCTCCTGCGCGTTCAACCAGGGGAAACCCCAGGTCAACGGGCATCGGGACGTGGCGCAGCTTGGTAGCGCACTTGACTGGGGGTCAAGGGGTCGCAGGTTCAAATCCTGTCGTCCCGACCAGCGTTTACGCAGGTCGGAGGCCGTTCTCTCATACGTGGGAGGGCGGCCTTTTTCCGTGCCCGGAATGTCGGTGGGGCCGGGTGGTCGCAAGCCCGGCCGTGGTTGATGCGGTCACGTCATTCGGATCGTTCCAGCAGGGCGATCCCGAGGTCGCTCGCCCTGTAGTGGACCTCGCGCCGGTAGCGGTGGCTGGTGACCAGGCCCGCGTCGCGCAGGACGGCGAGGTGCTGCGAGACCGCGCCCAGGCTCAGTCCCGTCCGCCCGGCCAGCCGGGTCGTCGTGGACGGCGAGCTCGTGTGGGCCAGGACCTGCGCCCGGCTGCGGCCCAGCAGGCGTGCCAGTCCGTCGCCGGCGGTGTCACGCCGTTCCCACAGGGTGCCCACCGCTCGCGACGGGTAGATCGCGCACGGCGGTGTCCCGCCCTGTCCGGCCAGGAGGTCGCAGCGGACCGCGAACGCGCTGGGGGCCAGGGTGATTCCGCCCCCGTCCAGGCCGAGTTGCCCGGCCGGCAGGTCCGCGGACACCAGGCGGTTGTCCGTCCAGTGCAGCGCCGGGTGGAGGTGGGTGAACACCTCCCGGATGCCGTCCTCGCCGAGCTGGCGGGTCCGGTACGCGACGTCGGCCTCCAATACCGTGCGGATCCGGGGCCAGTGCGGCCGTACGGCCGCCTGCCACCAGGCGAGCGCCGCGTCGGCCAGTTCGGGCAGGACCCGTACCGGATCGTCGGCCAGCCGGCGTTCGAAGGCGGTCAACGGCGTTCGCCGGGCGATCGCTTCGAGCCCGGCGCGCACCCCCTCGGGCGGCAGGGCCACGAGGGCGGCGAGCTCCTCCTCCATCTCGGCCAGCGGGCAGCGCGGAGGCGGCGTCAGGAAGCTCCGCAGCTCGCCGCTGGGGGCCACCAGGGCGTGCAGCGGCTCCGTCCTCGCCGCGAGGTTCCGGTCCTGCCGGAGTGCCAGGGCCTCTTTGATCCACGGCAGATGGACGGCGTGCCGCCCGGGATCGGCCACCGCACGCAGGCCGGCCGCGGTCTCCCACAACGGGGACAAGGCGAACCTGAGGTTGGCCATGTCGTCCACCGCGAACAGCACCTCGCCCATGCCCGCGCCCCCTGCCGCCTCGCCTGATCAATGTTTTCGCCCAGACTAAAACAATGGCCGCACCGTCCGCCGGGTGGTGGTGTTCGCGGTCATGACGATCTTTCTCACGGACGACGCCGGGGACACCGGCGAAAGAAGCGGGGCGACGGGCGCGGGCGCTTCCGGCGACGGCCGCCCCGCCCTCCGGCGCATCGCGGACTTCCGCCGCCTCTGGATCGGCGACACCGTCAGCCAGGCCGGCACGGCCGTCACCCTCCTCGCCCTCCCCCTCCTGGCCATCGGTACCCTCGGCGCCACCCCTTTCCAGGCGGGCCTGCTCGTCATGTGCGAGTACCTGGGCTTCCTGCTCATCGGTCTGCCGGCCGGGGCCTGGGTGGACCGGATGCGCCGCCGCCGGGTCATGATCGCGGGCGACCTCGGCCGCGCCGCGCTCCTCGCGTCCCTCCCCGCCGCGGCCTGGCTCGACGCCCTGACCCTTCCCCAGCTGTACGCCGTGGCCTTCGGCATGTCCCTTTGCACGGTCTTCTTCGACATCGCCTACCAGAGCCACCTCCCGCAACTCGTCGACGGAACCCGCCTGGTCGAGGCGAACGCCGCCCTCGAGGCGACGCGCACCATCACCGCGGCCGGCGGCCCGGGTGCGGGCGGCGCGCTGGTCGGTGCGCTGACGGCGCCCGTGGCGATCGTCGTGGACGCGGTCAGCTTCCTCGTCTCCGCGCTCTGCCTGTCCCGCATCCGCCGGGCCGACGCCGCGCCCGAGCCGCGCCCGGAGGTCCCGCTGCGGGCCGAGATCGGCGAAGGGCTGCGCTTCGTGTTCGGCAGCCCGCTCCTGCGGGCGCTCACCCTCACCTCCGCGATCTCCAACCTGTTCGGCACGATCGGCGCCGCCATGCTGCTGGTGCTGCTCGCGGGGGAACTCGGACTCTCGCCCCTCCTGTGCGGCCTGGTCTTCACCGCGGAGGCCCTCGGCGGCTTCCTCGGCAGCCTGCTCACGATGCGGATCGCCGCGCGCTTCGGTCAGGGGCGGGCGATGTGCGCGTCCGTGATCACCAGCGGTCTGCTGTGGCTGGCCGCGGTTCCCCTCTTCCACGCCGACTGGCGCTTCGCCGTCGCCGCCGTCCTCCAGGGCCTGGGCTGGACCGCCTTCATGACCTTCAAGATCACCTCGGTCGCCTTCCGGCAACGGCTCTGCCCGGAGCCGCTGCTGGGCCGTACGACGGCCACGTTCCGCTTCGTGGTGTGGGGATCCATGCCCCTCGGCGCCCTCGTCGGAGGCCTCCTGGGAGAGCACTTCGGCGCCCGGACGGCCCTGTGGACCGGAGCCCTGGGCGAACTCCTCGCCGTACTGCCCCTGTTGCTCTCGCCGCTGCGGACCGCACGTGAACTCCCCCGGTAGCGTCGGCCCCATGCGCTACCACCACGTCGATGTCTTCACCGGCCACCCCTACAGCGGCAACAGCCTCGCGGTGTTCCCCGACGCCGACGCGCTGACCGGCGCACAGATGCAGACCATCACCCGGGAGCTGCGGCACTTCGAGTCCGTCTTCCTGATCCGCGACGGGGCATCCGAGCGAGGGCGGCGGGCCCGCGTCTTCGACCTCACCGGGGAACTGGACTTCGCCGGCCACCCCCTCATCGGCGCCGCCGCCGTCCTGCACGCCCTGCACGGCACCGCGGACCACGAGGCCTGGACCCTGCGCCTGCCGGCCCGGACGGTGCGGGTCGCCACCGAACGCCGTGGCCCGGGCCGGTACGCGAGCCTCCTGGACCAGGGTCCCGCCGAGTTCCTCGGCCGCCCCGACCCGCACGGCCTCGCCGCCCTGTTCGCCCTGGAGCCGGGCGACCTGGACCCCGGCCTGCCCCCGGAGATCGTCTCCACCGGCCTGCGCTACCTGGTGCTCCCCGTACGGGGCGACGCCCTGGCCCGCGCACGGGTCGCCGCGCCGCTCGACGTGCCGCTGGCACGCCTCGGCGCCCAGTTCGCCTACCTCCTGGACGCCGCCGCCCTGGAGGGGCGGCACTGGAACAACGACGGGATCCTCGAGGACGTCGCCACCGGCAGCGGCGCGGGCTGTGCCGCCGCCTATCTGCGGCGCCACGGCCGCATCGGCCCCGGCGAGCGGACCCTGCTGCACCAGGGGCGGTTCACCGGGAGGCCCAGCGAAATGATCGTCAGCGCGGACGGCCGGGGTCAGGACGTCCGCTCCGTGTGCGTCGGGGGCGGCGTCTCCTTCGTCGCGGACGGACGCCTGCACGAGCTGCCGCCGGTGCAGGAGCCGGCCCGCGCGGTCAGTACTCCGGGGTGAGGGCGAGCTGGCGGTCGCGGTCCTGTTTCAGGAGTTGGGGGATGGCGCCGCTCGGGGACACGCCCAGTTCCGAGATGAGGAGCTCTCTGTATCTTCGGTAGCGGCGGTGCGCGTCGGCCACTTCACCCACGCACAGACACGACTGCACCGCTATGCGGCGCGGGCCCTCCCGGAGGGGGTCGGCCTGGGTGGCGGCGTCGGCCAGTTCGAGTACCGCGGAGTGCTGGTGTTGCCGTAGGAAGTTCTCGGCGAGGAGTTCCAGCGTCTGGACGCGCTGCAGCTTCCACTTCTCCTGGAACGGGACCAGCCAGTCGTCGTCCCAGTCGTTCAGGAGGGGGTGGCGCAGTACGCTCCACGCGTGCGGCAGCCGGTCGTGGTCCGCCGCCGCACCGCCCGCCCCGGCGGCCGCCGAGATCAGCGCGGTCGCCGTCCGGTAGTCGACTTCTACGTGGTCGGCGAGGCTGACGGTGGTGTGCGAGACCCGCAGGAGCCCCCCGCCCGTCGCCTGGTTCAGGCGCCACAGCGTCTGGCGCAACCGGGCTCCCGCGCGGGAGGGCGGGGCATCGGGCCACAGCCGAGCGGCCAGGTCCGCGCGCCGCAGCGGCCGGTCGCCGAGCACCAGGGCGGCCACGAGCCGTTGCTGGATGTCGCTGAGGTCGGCGACCCGTTGATCGGTGCGGCAGACGAAGCCTGGCAGCAGCGATATGTGCACGATGCCTAAGCCGGTGGGATTCATCGCACCTCTCGGGTCGTCCGACGGGCCGCCGGCCGCCGGGTGGGCGCTCCATTGATCCCGAATTCCACGTTCGCTTCACATGAGCTTCACAACGGCTGTGGTATGAGCGTGAGGCAAGGCCTGGAGATCGTCAACACCCCTGCGCGGCAGGTTCCGGACGCTCCGATCCGCTGCCGGAATGAGGCTTCGCCCGCGACGCGTATGTCCCCGCGGCCGCCCGAACACAACCCACATTCGTGGGGTTGTTTCACCCGTCCGCCGCGCGCAGTCTCGGTTGCGTCCCCGATCGATCGCGACAGCGAAAGGTGGAAGCATGACCTTCAACGCCCTGGAGTCCCTCCGTGCGGCCGGCGTTATCGGCGGCACCATGGCGCCCGCTCTCGAGGAGTTCTACGCCAGCCTGACCCCCGAGGAGACCAAGGTCCTCATCTCGACGAAGACCCGCCTCGCGGCGATCCTGCCCGACGTGGTGGCGCACTCCCAGGACTGGTCCTCGCCCGAGGCCACGAAGGAGGGCTTCGACGCCGCGATGCTGTGTGCCTGCGGCCTCTGGTCAGGGTCCGGCCAGGCCGAGAACTGACAGTTCACAGGCGGGGTCCGGCGGCGGTTCGCGTCGGGCCGCGCCTGTGCCAGCCCAGAGAGGAGCGGGATGCGCGGGAATCTGGTCCGGAACCTGTCGTTGTTCGAGGTGCCGAACGACCTGACGTACTTTGTGCACGACGAGGACCACCTCGTGGTCAACCCGGAGGTGGCCGCCCGGTGCGTCCTCACCGGACGTGAGTTTCGGGTCCTCCAGGCCCTGGCCTCCGCCCAGGCGCGCGGGGAACAGGCGGTGCTGGAGCCGGACGACGGGACGGAGCGCGTCCTCGCCAAGCTCATCCTGAACTGGATCGTGTACTTCAACGGCAACAGGCCCAAGGTCCGGCTCGGTGAACCGCCCCTGGGCACGGCCTACTACGCCATCACGGACGGCTGCAACCTGCGCTGCCCCTACTGCTACGCGTCGTCCGAGAAGTGCCTTCCGGGCGAGCTCGACACCGCCGAGTCCTTGGACCTGGTCTCGCAGATCGCCGACTTCGGCGCCGGGACCATGATCTTCACCGGCGGCGAACCGATGCTCCGCAAGGACCTGTTCACGATCGTCGAGCACGCGAAGAGCAGGGGCCTGAAGGTCAACATCATCACCAACGCGACGATGATCCGGAGCGAGGCGACCGCGAAACGCTTCGCCGAGCTGTTCGACGCCGTCACGGTGAGCCTCGACGGGGGCACGGCCGAGACGCACGACCGCACCCGCGGCAAGGGCGCGTTCGCCAAGACCCACCGGGCGATCCAGCTGCTCAACGAAGCGGGCGTGGCACCGGCCATCAACCACATCGTCACCTCGGACAACGTGGACGAGCTGGAGGACTTCGCGTCGTTCCTCGACGGGATCGAGATCCACAGCGTCCGCCTGATGAACCACAACGACCTGGGCCGGGGCGTCGGCGACGACTACGACTTCGGATGGCAGGACCACCTGCGGGTGCAGCAGCTCGTCTGGACCTCGCCGGTCGCGGGCAAGCTCAAGCCGGACGGTCCGCGGCCGGTGACCGCGTGCTCGGTCAAGGGCAACTGCGGGATGGGCGGCAACGAGATCTACATCAACTCCCTCGGCGACGTGTACCCCTGCAAACTCGTCACCGGCAAGGGGGAGTTCGCCGGCAACATCAGGAAGCAGCGGCTCTCCGAGATCTTCGCCAGCCCGGTCCTGACCGCGATGCGCCGGAGCACCGTGTACGGCGGGGAGTTCCACTCCGACTGCGAGAAGTGCTACATCAAGGCGAACTGCGGCGGCGGTTGCCGGGCCGCGCACATGTCGGAGTCCGGGGACCTGCGGCGCAACAGCCGTCACCTGTGCCGGATCCTGCGGCACGGCGTCACGACGCAGCTGTGGGCGGAGACCGGGGTGACCCGGGCGGAACTCGCCCTGAAGGACCTCGAGATGACCGTCCCCCGGATGGTCGCCACCGGCGAGGTGCACGAGGTCCACGACCAGTGGAAGACCTACGTCCGCCCGCCCGCGCCCGTACCCGCGATCAAGGTCGGTGAACTGATTCCCATCATGCCGGTGAACAGGAGGCTGGGCGATGTCCCTTCACATCAGTGACGCGGTCATCTGGCAGGAGACCCCGGACGGCATCTCGCTCTACCACAGCGAGTCCGGAGACTTCCGCACCCTGAACGCGACCGCCGCCCAGATCTGGGCGCTCGTGGAGAGCGACGGTGACCGCGAGACGGTCATCAAGAACCTCTCGCTCCTGTTCGGGGGCCACAACTCCGTGATGACGGCCCGCATCCGTCAGGAAGTGGACGCGTTCATCAGCTCCATGGTCGAGGCCGGTCTGATGCAGGAGACGGCCGCCGAGGCGCGGAGCGAGCCGGCCGCGCGCTCATGACCAAGGCCGTCGTCCTCGGCGGGGGCTTCGCCGGCGTACTGGTGGCCAGAGTGCTGTCCGGGCACGTCGACGAGGTCACCGTCGTCGAGGGCGGCCGGTACCCGACGGGCCCGGGGGTCCGGACGGGGCTGCCCCAGGCGTTCCACAGCCACGTGCTCGTGACCGCCGGCGCCGAAGCCCTGGAAACACTGCTCCCGGGAACGCTCCGGGAGCTCCTCGCCCGGGGCGCGCACCGGCGGGGCCTCCCCGACGGCGCGCTGATCCTGAGCGCCGACGGCTGGTTCCGCCGCCACGAGACCGGTGCCTACCTGGTCTCGTGCAGCCGGTGGCTCATGGACCACGTCATCCGGGAGCGGGCGCTGGCCGACGGCGCGGTGTCGGTACGGGAACGCACCCGGGTCCTGGGACTCGTCGGGGACGCGACGCGCGTGAGCGGTGTCGTGGTCGCCGGAGAGGACGGCCGGGAGGAGACGATCCGCGCCGACCTCGTGGTGGACGCGACGGGCCGGCGCTCGCGGGCCCCGCACTGGCTCGCCGCGACCGGCGGGCCCGGCGTCGAGGAGGAGGTCGTCGACTCGGGCCAGGCGTACTCCACCCGGATCTACCGGGCGCCCGCCGGCCTCGCCGACGGCATCCCGGCGGTCATGGTGCACCCGCGGCCCGAGAACGGCCGGCCGGGGTACGGCGCCACGCTGTTCCCCATCGAGGACGGCCGGTGGATCTTCACGCTGACCGGTACGCGCGCCGCCACCCCGCCGACCGACGAGCGGGGGTTCACCGACTGCGCGCGGTCGTTGCGCTCACCGATCGCGGCGGAGCTCCTGGCCGCCGCCCAACCCCTGGGTGGAGTACGGCCGTACCGTGCCACCGCCAATCGCCGGAGGTTCTACGAACGACGGTCCGCGCCCGAGGGGTTCCTGGTCGTCGGCGACGCGCTGACGGCGGTCAACCCGGTCTACTCGCACGGAATGTCGGTCGCCCTGCTCGGCGCCCTCCGACTGGACCGGGAGCTGGCGGAACGCGGCGCCGCGCCGTCCGTGCTCCCGGCGATCCAGGCCGCCATGGCGGAGGTGGCCGCCGAGTCCTGGCGGATGGCCACCGAGCAGGACCGGGTCCGGGCCGCCGCGAGCCCTGCCGTGTCCGCGGCCGGGCTCCGGATGCGGGCCAGGGTCTCCAGGGCCGCGCTCGGCAGCCCGGCACTGATGACGCAGCTCTTCCGCTCCCAGACGCTGGTCCCCGCGCCGGTGCCCGTACCGGCAGCCCCTTCTGGGGCCGGCGCCGAGCCGTCCCCCCGCACCGGGCCGTCCGGCGGCCCGCACCCGCCGGCCGACACCGACGAGGCGGTCGCGCAGTTCCCCGGGCTCCGCGAATGGTGGTTCTCGGCGCCCCGAAGCGAGCAGACCATCCGGGAAGGCAGCCGTGACGACCGAAGCCGTTGAAGCAGGGGGAGCCGGGGAAGCCGGAGAAGCCGGGCGAGCCGGGGGAGCCGTACCGCGGATCCCGCACTCCGTCCTGTTCGGCAACCCCTCGTACCTCGTGCCCGAGATCTCGCCGGACGGGACCCGCCTGGTCTACCTGGCTCCGGACGAGGGCGTGCTGAACGTGTGGACGGCACCGGTGGACCGGCCGCAGGAGGCCACGGTCGTGACGCACGACCGGGGGCGCGGCATCCGCACGTACGGCCTCTGCCACGACGACCGCACACTGTTCTACCTGCGGAACGAGAACGGCGACGAGAGCTGGCGGGTCCACCTCGTCGACCTCGAATCCGGCGAGGAGCGGTGCGCCACACCGTTCGACGGTGTCCAGGCGCGCGTACTGGCGCACAACCGGTGGCACCCGACCACCCTTCTGATCGGGCTGAACAAGGACCGGCCGGGCCTGCACGACGTGTACAGCCTGGACCTGGAGACGGACCGGCTGACCAAGGTCGCGGAGAACCCCGGGTACGTGAGCTGGATCATCGACACCGACCTGCGGGTGCGCGGCGGCACCGCGATGAAGCCCGACGGCGGAGTCTCCGTCCACCTGGACCCCGAGGGCGGACCCCAGGGTGCGGAGCCCTGGCTCGACGTGCCCTACGAGGACGCCGTCGGGACGCGGGTCATCGGCTTCGCCCGCGACGGCGCCACGCTGTACCTGCTGTCCTCCATCGGGGCCAACGCCGCCCGCCTGTACGAGGTCGAGGTCGCGACCGGGCGGCGGACGCTGCTCGCGGAGGATCCCGTCCACGACGTCAAACAGGTCGAGACGGACCCGGTGACCCGCCGGCCGCAGGCGGTGCTGTTCGCCAAGGACCGCGACGAATGGGTCTTCCTGGACGAGGAGTTCGGCAAGGACCTCGGACGCATCCGCGGCGAGCTCGCGCTCCGGGAGATCGACGGCGAGGTCTACGTCGACCGCACCGACCGCTCCCAACGGCTGTGGACGGTCTCGGTGGTGACCGGGGCCGGTCCGGTCCTCTACTACGTCTACGACCGCGCGGACGGCGGGCTCCGGTACCTCTTCAGCCACCAGACGGAGCTCGAACGCTACCGGCTGGCCAGGATGGAGCCCTTCGAGTTCTCCGCGCGCGACGGGGTCACGGTGCACGGCTACGTGACCTGGCCGCCCGGAGCCGAACGCAAGTCCCTGCCCGCGGTGTTGAACGTGCACGGCGGCCCCTGGGCCCGGCACACGTTCGCCTTCGACGAGGAGGCACAGCTCCTCGCCAACCGCGGATACGCCTGCGTGCAGGTCAACTTCCGGGGTTCGTCGGGCTACGGAAAGCACTTCCGCAACCTGGGCGCCAAACAGTGGGGCGCCGCGATGCAGGACGATCTGCACGACGCGCTCGGGCACCTCGTCGCGGGCGGCGGCATCGACCCCTCACGGGTCGCGATCATGGGCTGTTCGTATGGGGGCTACGCCGCGCTGGTCGGGGCTGCGTTCACACCGGACGCGTTCACCTGCGCGATAGACCTCTGCGGTCCGTCGAACCTGCTGACGATGCTGGCGGCCGGGGCGCCCTACCGGACCCCGCTGCGGGCGTTCATGTCCGCCCACGTCGGAGATCCCGAGACCGAGAGCGAGATGCTGTGGGAGCGTTCCCCGCTGTCGCGGGTGGACGACATCCGGATCCCGATCCTGGTGGTGCAGGGCGCGAACGACGTCCGGGTCCCCCGGGGGGAGGCCGAGCAGATCGTCGCGGCGCTGGCGGCCAAGGGGCTGCCCCACGAGTACCTGCTGTTCCCCGACGAGGGCCACGGCCTGGCCAGACCCGCCAACCGGCAGGCCTACTACGCCGCGGTCGAGCGGTTCCTCGCCGAACACCTGGCGTGACGCGTGACGCGGGCCCGGGCAGGGGAGCGGCCGTCACGGCCGGGCCAGGGCGGCCCGCAGCAGGTTCGGCAGGCGCAGGCGCGTCTCGGTCTCCTCGTGCGAGGCCCGTAACAGTCCGCAGCCGATGAGCGTGCTCAGATCGTCCACGACCTCGTTGAGCGGCCGGTGGAGCGCTTCGGCGGCCTCGGAGACGGTCAGCGCCCGGTCGAAACGCACCAGGTCCTGGAGGATCGCGCGGCGGGCGGGGTCCAGCTGCTCGAAGCCCGACCGGATCAAGCCGCCGACCGTCTGCGGAGCACCGGCGGACCGCGTCGGCGCGGGCAGGTCCAGCAGGTTCGGCGCGGGCGCGTCCGCGAGCTGCCGCAGGCTCAGTACGCCGAACCGCGCGGCCGCCGCCTCCAGGGCGACGGGGAGGCCGTCCAGCCGCCGGCACAGCCGGGCCACCGCCCCGGCGTCGCCGCGGCAGAGGGCGAATCCCGGCCGGACCTCCGAGAGCCGGTCCACGAGCAGCCGTACCGAGGGCACGCAGATGAGGTCGTCGAGGGACCTCGTCCCGTCCCGGTCCGCGCCCGGCGTGGCCAGCGGCGGGATCACGGTCCCCTGGACGCCGGCCACGTACCAGGGCACGCGGGAGGCGCTGACCACGCGGACGCCCGGACAGTACGCCAACAACTCCTCCACGCCGACGGGTCTCCTCGCGTCGGCGACCCCGTCCAGTACGAGCAGCACCTCGTGCCGGCCGATGAGCCGGCAGACCGTGGAGACGTCCTCCGCACCCGATTCGACCAGCAGGCGCAGCGACTTGAGCAGGGAACCGAACGTCGTGCCGTGACCGTCGAGGGCCGTCGTGCCCGCCCCGATCCACAGCACCGGCCAGCCGCGGCGCGCGCTCAGCCGGGCCGCCACCTCCGCGGCCACCCTCGACTTGCCCACTCCCGGGAGTCCGGAGATGGAGATCATGCGCCGGTGGTCCGATTCCAGGGCGCCCACCATCGCACGGACCTCGACGTCGCGCCCGAGGAGGGCATTGACCGACCGGGGGACCGTCAGGCAGGGATCGACGCCGATCGGGCCCGAACGGCCGCTGCCCAGACCTGCGTTGACGAACAGCTCGCGCGTCATGCCCTCGAGCCGGAGGGCGTCCGCGAGCAGGCGGACGGTCTGCATCCGCGCTTTCACCCGGCCGGACTCCAGGGCGCGGATCGTGCGCGGGCTGATCGTCGACAGATCGGCCAGTGTCCGTTGGGTCAGCCCGGCCTGGACCCGCTTGAAGCGGAGCAGTTCGGGAAACGACACCTCGGCCTCGGCAGTGTGGACCATGGGCCAGGAGCGTAGGAGGGGCCCGTTTCGTTCGCGTCTCCGGTTCGTCGCCGCCACGTCTGCGCTCCGTCTCCGTCGGACGTCAGCCCGTCTTCGAACTGGGGTGCGCACGCCGGTCCAGCAGGTCCAGCGAGATGCTGAGCAGCGAGACGGCCAGGGGGTCGGAGGAGTCCATGACCGCGTGCTCCGACAGCCGCGCCACCAGTTCGCCCATGCGCGGTACCGCGCCCGCCGACTGCTCGCTGCGCCGCAGCAGCGCGAGGCTCAGCGCCGCCTGCGTGGCGATCAGGCCCAGCAGTTCGATGTCGTCGAGCTCCCGGCCGGGGGCGCTCGCCTCGTGGGTGTGCCGGTCCAGCACCTCGAGTACGCCGATGCACTCCCCGTCCGCGATGAGCGGGGCGGCCATGATGCTCGCGGGAACGTAGCCGGTGGAGGCCGCGGCGTCGCGGGCGAAGCGATCGGTCCCCGCCACGTCGTCCGTGATCAGGGGCTGGCCGCTGGCCGCCACCCAGCCGGCGATGCCGGTGCCGGCTTCGAACCGCTTGCCGACCAGGCCCTGTTCACCTTCGCCCGCGACCGCCGCGAAGATCAGCTCGCCGGTCTCGGGGCTCACCATGAACACCGAGGAGGCGGCGGCACCGTAGACGTAGCGGGCCACCGCGACGACGGACTGCAGCAGTTGACGTTCGGTGGCCATGAGATCGTGCGGCCAGGGCTTCATTCTCCGCCTCCTTGGACCGGTGGGTTCGCGGCTGGGTTCGTGGCCGGGGTCGTGGCTTCGGCCACGTTCCCGGCGCAGTGGTAGAGGACGCTCTTGAGCTGGAACGGCGTGAGCCACGGATGCTTGCTCAGGACGAGCGCCGCGATCCCGGCCATGTGCGGCGCCGCGAAACTGTTGCCGGTGTTGCGGACGGTGCCTCCGCCCAAGCTCGCCACCGGTACGCGCACCCCGCGGGCGCGGAACTCGACCGGTGGCGCCGCGTTGTAGTAGAAGCGCATGCCGTCCGGCTCGGCGTGGCTGGCGACCGAGATCACCGAAGCGAAGTTCCAGGGGAAGCTCTCGATCGGCATGTTGTGCGCCGCCGCGACCACCGCCGTACGGCGGAAGTAGGCGCGGTCGCACAGCTCGGCCAGCCGGTCGCGGAACTCGACCCTCGTCGTCGACAGGCTCATGCTGACGACGTCGAACCCCTCCTCGATCGCGAAGGCGAGACCGGCGATCAGTGCGGAGGCGCTGCCCGACCTCCCGTCGCCGAGGACCTTGAGCGAACTGAGCGAGACCCGCGGCGCGATGCCGCGAATGATCCCGGCACACGCCGTGCCGTGCCCGGCGACGTCGCCCGGCTCGCACTCCTCCACGCGCGGAGCCCGGCCCTCGGACGCCACCACCTGCCAGGCCCGCTCGACGGGACCGACCAGAGGATGGGTCGCGTCGACGCCGCTGTCGAGCACGCAGACGCGTACGCCCTCCCCGCTCGCTCCCTCCCAGGCCCAGCGGGAGTCGATCCCCGCGAACAGGGCCGTCGGTACGGGCTCGCCGGGGCCGCCGTCGGCCGGCATGCTCCACGCGGGCATCCCGGAGGAGTGCGGCAGCCGTTCGCGCCGCCAGGGGGCGCCGTTCAGATCCACTCCCGCACCGTCCCCAGGGGCTTGGTCGCGCCGACGGCCGCGTAGGCTTCCGCGGCCAGTTCCGCCATGGCCCGGGCCTCGGACCGCTCGTCCAGGCACCGGTGGGCCCGTGCCAGGTCGAAGCGGACCTCGCCGCGCAGACACGGGTCGTCGATGGTGTCCAGCAAGGTCAGCACCTCGGCGCGCAGCGGGTCGTGGCGGCCCTCCTCGGCGGCCGTCAGCACGGCCGCCGACATGCACAGGAGGCGCCCTCGTACGTCCATCTCCTCGCGTCGGCCGAGCAGTTCCGCGATCCGGCCGGAGGCCTCGCCCGGCCGGCCGCGGCGGGCGCACTCGCGGGCCGCCTGCACCCGCATGGTCAGCGCGACCGGTACGTAGCCGGCCTGTTCGAGGGCATCGGCGGCGTCCCGGAAGTGCCGCTCGGCCGCCTCGTGTTCACCGTCCAGCGAGGCGGCCAGCGCGGCCACCTGGTCGACCAGGACGCGGCCCAGGGTGAGCCGCAGCTGTTCCACGACGGACCGGGCCCCGTCCAGGGCCGAGCGCGCCCCGGCGCGGTCACCGATCAGGGCCAGGCAGCGGGCGCGTGCGGCCAGCGCGGGCAGCACCAGGAACCGGTCGGCGGCGAACCGTTCGAGGAGCTCCGCGCAGCCCGCCAGCTTCTCCCGCACCGGAGTCGGCGACCACTGCCGGATCTCGCACAGGGCCACGAGGAGGCGGTCCTCCTCGTAGGCGTCACCGATCGCCCGGGCGTGTTCGAGCGCGGCGCACGCCGCATCCTCGGCCGCCCCGAAGCGGCCCTGGTCCAGGTGGAACAGCATCCGCAGCTGCTCGAAGCGGCACCAGGCGAACCGGTCGGGGTCCTCGCCGTCGAGTTCGGCCCGCAGCGCCTCGACGTCGGCCGCGGCGACCTTGCCCAGCCGGGCCGCCAGCAGGGAGCGCTGCACCTGGACCAGGCAGGGCCGCCGCCCAGCGGCGCCGGCGCCGGCGCCTGTGCCTGTGCCTGTGCCGGTGCCTGTGCCTGTGCCTGTGCCTGTGCCTGTGCCGGTCTCCGTCCCGGTCTCGGCGGGGGCCGGGGTGTCGGGGCCGGTCCACGCGCTGTGCGCGACCACCTCCAGCGCACCCCGGGTGTCCCCGGAGAGCATGAGGGCGTCGCTGAGCCGGACGGCCGCGACCGAGCGGCACTGGTCCGGCCTGCTGCGCGCCAGTACGAGCGCCCGTCCGAGCAGTCCGATCGCGGTCGGCACGTCGCGCCGGCGGAGCGCCATGGTGCCCTCGGCGAGCAGGGCCTCGGCCGCCTGCCGTGCCAGCAGCGGCAGCTCCGTGTCGTCCGGGCGGAGCCCGCCGAGGAGCCGGGTGGCGGCCTCCAGGTGGAAACCGGGACCGAACCCGTTCTCGGCCAGCCGGCGGTGCCACGCGATGCGCTGCTCCTTCTCCAGCCGGCCGTAGGCCACCTCGTGCACCGGCTGCTGGACGAAGCGGTACCCGCCCTCCTCGTCCGTGGCCCGGAACAGCCGCTGTCCCGCCAGCGCTTCGATGCCCGCCGCCGGCATCTCCTGGTCCAGCAGCGCGAGTTGCTCCAGCGTGAACGAGGGGCCGATCACGGAGGCCGCGCCCAGCAGCCGCCGGGCGGGCGCGGGCAGCCGGTCGATCATCGCGCCCACCATGGCCGTGATGGTCGGCGGCACCTCGTCGACGGTCCGGCCGTCCCGGAGCCAGTCCATCATCAGCCGGATGTACAGCGGGTTGCCCGCGCTGTACAGCGCGACCCGGTCGACCAGGTCGAGGCCGTGCAGTTCCACCTCCTCGCCGCCGTCGCGTCCCGCCAGGGCCATCGCCAGCCGCGCGCTGTCGTCCGGGACCAGCGCCCCGACGTCGATCACGTCCTCCGGGGACCAGGGCCCGTCGAGCCCGGCGAGTTCGGGCCTCGACACGCAGACCATCAGCAGCGGGATGTCCGGGAGGCCGTCCATCAGCTCGCGGATGAGCCCCAGGAGCGACCGTCCCGCCCACCCGAGGTTGTCCCAGACCACGACGAGCGGGCGGGAGGCCGCGGCGGTGAGCAGTTCGCGGGCCGCCCAGGACACCTCTTCCACGCCCGGCCCCGGTACGGAACCGGCGATGCGGGAGAGCGAGGCGTCGCGCAGGCTCGTGAGCACCCCGGCGACGCGGTCGTCCGCCCGCAGCAACTCCGCGCTGGGCGGGGCCTGTCGCGTCAGGGCGTCCAGCACCTCGACGAGCGCCGCGTAGTTCCCGTTCGTCCCGTACGACGGGCAGCTGCCGAAGACCGCGACGGGCTCCGCCCCGGCGGCGACGAGGTCGTCCACGGTCTCCTTGACCAGGCGGGTCTTGCCGATGCCCGGCGGCCCGAGCACGGTCACCAGCTCCGAGCGCCGGTCGCGGGCCACCCGGTGGTAGACCTCGCGCAGCCGCCGGCGTTCGGCGGTGCGGTCCACCATGGGCGAACCGTCGCCCGACCTGTCGGCGGCGGCCTCGCCGGTCACCAACAGGACCCGCACGGGTTCGGCCTTGCCCTTCAGGGTCACCGGCGGCACCGGGGCCATGGTGTAGTGCGGGCGGGCCAGGTGCGCCACCGTCTCGTTGACGATGATCTCCCCGGCGACCGCCAGCGACTGCAGGCGTGCCGCCAGGTTGACCACGTCACCGACGACCCGGATGCCGGCCCGGACCGACCGCGTCACCAGGGCCTCGCCGGCCGCGATGCCGCAATGGACCTCGACCGGCGCCGCGTCGGCGGCCGGAGTGCGCAGCTCGCGGACCCCGGCGCGGATGCGCGTGGCCGCCCGCAGGGCCCGGAGTGCGTCGTCCTCCTGGGAGGTGTCGGCGCCGAAGACCGCCATGACGGCGTCACCGATGAACTTCTCCACCACCCCGCCGTGCTCCTCCACCGCCGTCGAGCAGATCTCGTAGTACTGCTCCAGGAGTTGCTGCAGCGGCTCCGGATCGACGCGCTCGGCGAGCCGCGTCCACCCGACGAGGTCGAGGAAGAGGACGACCACCAGTCTGCGGCTCATGCGTGATCCTCCTCCGGGCAGCGGGGATCAGAGGAGCTTCAGGTCGTGGGCCCACACCTCGGCATCGGCCCCGGCGTCCGCCTCGACCAGCCTCTGCTGGACCGACGCGAGGACGGCGGTCTCCTCCTCGGTCAGGCTCGCCAGGACCTCGCGCTGCGCGGCACTGAGCTGGTCCACCGGAAGTCCCGCTTCACGCAGACTGATCAGAGGATCGAACACGTCACCCACCCCATTCACGGGGCCGCACGGCGGCGGCCAGATACCGATCGGCAAGATCCTGTTGACGTAGCAGTAGGCCACCAGTTCCGCCCTGTTGCGGCAGTTGAACCGGTCGAGCAGGGCGCTGATCTCCTCGCCCACGGTGTGTCTGCTCAGGCGCAGCGCACGGGCCACGCGGTCGGTCGTGTGCCCCCGCGCGACCATGGCCACCAGCGCCCGGTTCCGGGTGGAGATTTCGGCACCCCGTAAAGCCGTCATCAGCGCGATCTCCTCACGACGTACTTCGTACGAACAACTCGCGGACCATGACGGCGGCCATGAACGAGACGCCGTGCCAGCGCGCCTTGCGTTCGAACCAGAGCCAGTCGCCGTCCGGGTTCGCCTCCAGGAAGACCGGTTCCCCGGTCTCGGACACGAGCAGGTCGAACGCCCCGTACCGCAGGTTCCACGCCGCGGCCAGGGTGCGCACCGCGTCGGCCGCGCGCCGCGGGCACTCGACGCGCGTCACCGTGACGCTTTCGGGATCCGTCATCAGGCTCGACGGATCGGGCTTGGTGACCTCGAAGGCGCAGATCCCGCCGTCGAGGTGGTACACGCGCAGCTCACGGGTGTGGGCCACGTACTCCTGGACGACGACCGGACGTTCACCGACCGCCGCGGCGATCCCTCCGGGGCCCCGCGCCACCGCCTCGCGGCCGACGACCGCGGGCAGGCACGCCTTCCAGTTCCGCCGTTCCGGCTCGAACAGCCGGAAGTCCGGGGTCTTGACCACGAGGGTCGGCGCTCCCACCTCGCGCGCCCCCGCCGCGACGTCGTTGGTGACCACCGTCCGGGGCGTCCTCACGCCCAGCCGGCGGGCCTCCACCAGCTGGCCCGATCCCACGACCGTGCCACCGGGCAGCGCGACGTCCGCCGCCGACGCCACCTGCCGGAGGAAACCCGACCACGACTCCGCCCGCAACGGCGTCATCGAGCCGGCCGGCCGCGCCTGCGCCACCAGCGCGCAGGCCGACGCGTGGCGCACCCAGACCACGGCCGGCCTGACCCGGATCCCGGCCACGTCCAGCAGACCGGTGTCCACGTCGAGCGCCATGGGCGTCGAGGCGAGTTCGTCCTGCCGGACCAGTACCGTCGGTGTTTCCAGCGGTCCTGTCAATGCGTCGCGAACGATCTCCAATTCACGGCCGCCCGCGCAATTCACAAGAACCACGACGGATTTTCCGTCATGGTCTCCGTCATGTCCTGAACGGCTCATGCAGCGAATGCTAGCCAACGGGTCCGCGGGCGAGGCGGCAGAAGAGAGGCAGTTCCAAGGCAGCTTGGGCAGCGGTCGCTTCGCCACTGGCCGATAGGCGTAACGTCCAGCCGCAGCTACTCGAAGGCTACTCGACCGGTAATCCCTGTAATCCCTGAGGAAACACCAATCACATTGTGGAGGGCGGACCGTGGCTAATGGTGTGGTGAACGCCGAAGGGCTGATCAAGCGTTACCGCGGGAAAGAGACACCGGCTGTCGACGGGATCTCCTTCGACATCGCCAAGGGCGAGACCATCGGGCTCCTGGGCCCCAACGGCGCCGGCAAGACCACCCTGATGAAGATGATCTGCGGCGTCACCCCGCCCACCACCGGGAAGATCCGGGTGTTCGGCGTGGACCCGGCCCGCGACCCCGTCGCCGCGAAGACCGGCATCGGCGCGATGCACCAGTCCGCCCCGTACGACGAGATGCTCTCGGCCCTCGACAACCTGCTGATCGCCACCCGGTTCAAGGGACTGTCGTGGCGCACCACCCGGCCCTGGGCGATGGAGGTGGCCGAGTACCTCGGCCTCAAGGAGCACCTGTCGCGGCTGGTCTTCCAGCTGTCCGGCGGCCAGCGCCAGCGCCTTCAGCTCATCCGGGCGCTCCTCACCATCCCCGAACTGCTGATCCTCGACGAGCCGTCGGCCGGCCTGGACGTGGCCGGCCGGCACCAGATCGAACGGTTCGTGCGCTGGCTCCGCGAGGAGCACGGCATGACCGTGATCTGGACCAGCCACATCATCCAGGAGCTGGAGCGCAACGCCCAGCGCGTGCTGGTCATCAACAAGGGCAAGGTCGTCCGCTTCGCCCAGCCGAGCGAACTCGTACGGGAGTTCGGCGGCGCCCACCTGCTGGTGAGCGTCGACGACGCGGTCGCGGCCAAGGTCGTCAAGGAGTGGGCCGCCGGCGCCGGTCTGACCGCGACGGCCCAGGACGCCGAGGTGCGCATCGAGAACGCGCAGGTCCGGGACGTGCTGCCGCAGCTGTCCAGGCACTGCCACGACGCCGGAGTCGCGATCTCGGGAATCTCCACCGTCACCGACTCGCTGGAGCAGGTCTTCCTGCGCATGACCGGGAACGAGGGCTGACCCGTGGCCGACCTGGGATTCAAGACCACCGCACCGGTCGCCTCGGGGAAACCCGCGGACTTCACCGCCGTGTTCTACCGTGAGTACGCGCTCCTCGCCCGCAACAGGGTCAACCTGATCCTCGGCCTGACGCCCATGCTCGTGTACCTGCTGCTGGTGAACACCTCGCTCGGCAACGTCGTCGGGAACATCACCTACCGGGGCGAAACCCTGCCGTTCTCGGTGTTCCTGCTGCCGATGGTGCTGGCCATGTCGGTGGTCAGCGCGTCCGGGACGACCGGCATGGCGATGTTCCAGGAGGAGATGAGCGGCGTCTCCACCCAGCTGTGGAGCTGGCCGCTGCGCCGGTCGCGGTTCCTGGCCGGCAAGCTGCTGGCCGGAGTATCGCTCGTACTGGCCCAGAGCCTGCTGGCCCTGGCCGTCGCCGCGATCATCTTCGACTACCCGTTCCACGCGTCGCACTGGATCTGGCTGCTCCTGGCGCTGGTGCTGTCCTCGGTCGCCTTCAACGGGCTGTACCTCGCCGCCGCCGTCCTCATCAGCGACTACCGCACCTTCATGGTGCTCACCAGCGTGTCGGTGCCCGTCCTGGTCTTCGCCGCGCCTTCGCTGTCCACGTCCCAGCAACTCCCCACCGTCCTGCGGTGGATCTCGACGGTCAATCCGGTGTCGTACGCGGTCACCGGGATGCGCGACGCCGCGATCTTCGGCCTGGGGAAGGCGTGGCCCTCCCTGGTGGTGCTGGCCGTCGTCGCCCTCGTCGCCAACTACGTGGCCGGACGCGCCCTGTTGCGGCGCACCCGCAACCTCTGACCCGCAGGGAGTCCCCGATCGTGCAGACCGAAGACTCGTCCCTGTCCTGGCTCGCCACGGCGCACGACCGCTCCGTGCTCCGCCTGCCGGGCACCAACCGAGCCCAACCACCCGCGGAGACCTGGGAGATGGCGACACGGGCGGCCGCGAAGGTGGGGGTCACCCGGGTCGCCGACATCACCCGGCTCGACACCATCGGCATCCCGACCTTCCAGGCCGTCCGGCCGATGTCCAGGACGCTCGCCGTCTCCCAGGGCAAGGGGATGACACCCGAACTGGCCCGGCTGTCGGCGGTGATGGAGTCCGTCGAGACCTGGCACGTCGAACAGCCGGTCACACCCGTCCTGACGGCCGCGTCCCGCGATGTCGGCGTCGAACTCGGCTACGAGGTGTCCGCGTTGGCGCCCTGCGCGCCCAGCCTGTTCCACGACGGGCTGCCGCTGGACTGGGTGGAGGCCAGATCGCTCGTCGACGGCGCCCGGACGGTGGTCCCCGTGAACGTGGTCCGGCTGACGCTGGAGGAGCACACCGACTGGAACCCGCCGGTCTTCTTCGAGTCGACCAACGGCCTCGCCGGGGGCAACACCCGGGTCGAGGCCGCCCTCCACGCGCTGTGCGAGGTCATCGAGCGGGACGCGATGACGGCGGCGGTCGCCGGGGGCGGTGAGATGGGCGTGCGCGTCGACCCGCGCAGCCTGGGGTCGCCGGTGGCCGAGGAGCTGTGCGCGCTGATCGAGCGGGCCGACGTCACCCTCGAAGTGCGCCTCGTACCCTCGCCCACCGGCCTGCCGTGCTTCCTGGCCTGGGTCGCCAGCCACGAGTACCCGGCGCCCATGTTCGGGTTCGGCTGCCACATCGGCCCCGAGATCGCGCTGACCCGAGCCGTCTCCGAAGCGGCCCAGGCCAGGCTCGCGTACATATCGGGGGCCAGGGACGACCTGCGGGACGACTTCGGGCACGTGGACGTGGCCCGGCTGAAGAACGCGCGGTCCGGCCCGGCGGCCGACATAGGGGACCTGGTCCCGGAGCCCGCCCCGTACGACAGCCTGGTCGGCGCCCTCGAACACGTGGTCCGGCAGGCCGCGGGCGCATTTTCCCACCCTCCCCTCGTCGTCGACCTGACCCGGGACGAGATCGGGGTCCCGGTCGTCAAGGTCGTGGCGCCGGGGAGCCGCGTGTGTCCGGAGGTGCTGTGATGAGCGAGTCCAGGGTGGTCGTCTACGCGGGCCCCACGATCTCGGAGGCGGACGTCCGCGCGGTGCTCCCGGACGCGGAGGTACGGCCGCCCGCGGGCCGGGGCGACCTCCTGGCGGACCAGTGGCACCCGGGGGACGTGGTCGTCGTCATCGACGGCTACTTCCGGGAACGGCGGTCCGTCGGCCACAAGGAGATCCTCCAGGTCCTCACCGAGGGCGCCGAGGTCGTCGGCGCCGCCAGCATGGGCGCGCTGCGCGCCGCGGAACTGGGCCCGTGCGGAATGCGGGGCCTCGGCGCCGTCCACGGGATGTACGCCTCGGGCGAGATCGACGGGGACGACGAGGTGGGCGTCCTGCACGGCCCGGCGGAGATGGGGTACCCGGCCCAGACCGTGGCGCTGGTGAACCTGCGCTACGGCTGCAAGGAGGGAGCCGAGACGGATCTGGTTCCCGAGGAGTCCGGCCGCCGGATCGTCGCCGCGGCCGCGGCCCTGCCCTTCACCCACCGCGGCTGGAAGGACATCGAGCTCGCGCTGGACGAGGAGGACCACGAGGCCCTGCGGACGCTGGAGGAGATGATCGGCTCCGGCGTCTGGGACCTCAAGCGGCTCGACGCCATGGCGGCGCTCCGCACGGTCGCGAACCGCCCCGCCGGGGCACCCGGCCCCCGCACGGCCGACGTGCCCTTCACCGGGATCAGCCGTACGCAGTCGCTGGCCCGGCGGACCCGGCGCGAGCACTCTCCCGGCCGGTGGATGTCCGACCTCGACGTCCTGGACGCGGCGCGGCTGTTCGACGAGGACTACCCCGCCCTGCACGAGAGCGTGCTGACCGGCCTCCTCGAAGACCTGGCCGGCGCACGGTCCATGACGATCGGGGAGTACGCCTCGGCCAGGCTCGGGCTCGACGACCGTACGCCGCTGCCGGACTCGCTCGCCCGCTGGTTCACGGAGGCGGAACGGGCGGAGCTCGGCGCCGCCGACCGGAACCGGCTCCTCATGGTGCGGGTGTGGCCGGTGTGGCAGTCGGACGATTGGCGGCCGGCCGTCCTGGACCGCCTGCGGGAGTCCGGAGGCTGGGCCGGCTGGTGCGAGATCGTGGTCCGCGCGGACGAGGCCACGGAGGACACCCGGCCCCGGCTCGTGGTCCCGCCGCCGGCGATGTGCGCGAGGCTCTTCCTGCGCCACTGGCAACGGCGGGGCACGTCACCGGAGGTCGAGATGGCCCGACGGGGGTTCACCGGAACGGACGGACTCGGCGGGGCGGTCGGGAGGTTCTTCGCCTACGACGTCCGGCGCGGCCGTCAACGGGGGAACGCCGGCGCCCGCTGAGATCCGCTCCCGCGGGGCCGGGGGCCCCGGGGGGGCCCCGGGGCCCGGCCCCCCCC
>NZ_JBSGXB010000090.1:0-23829 GCF_053609185.1 Streptomyces sp. NPDC054956
CATCAGCACGCACCGCCCCGCCGCGAGCGCCTCGGCGGCGGCGTCGAGGGCCTCCGCCGCGCGGGCCGTTCCCCGGTGGACCGGGATGTGGCCTTCGCGGGCGAGCGCGCCCCCGAGCGCCGGGACCCGCCAGAGCCCGGCCGTGGCCATGACCACCGGCTCGACTCCGAGCCCGCGCAGTGCGGCGACCACGACGACGGGGTCGGCGAGGCTGGTGTGGTTGGCGACGAGGATGGTCCCGGCTTCGATCGGGCCGGCCGCGTCCGTCGTGACGGTCATGCGGCCGAACACCGGGGCCAGGACGGCGGCGACGCGGCTGATCACGGAACCTCCGGGGTGCGCTGACTTCATGCCCCCAGGGTGTGGGCGGCCGGCGGGACCGGCATGAGTCGCCGTACTCAACCCGGCTGGGTACCCGGCGGGCACGCAACCGCCGTCCCACTCACGCGGCGGCCCGCGACCTCCGCCACTCCACGTCCTCGGGCGTCATCGGCGCCCGGATGGCGTAGACGTCGCCGACGCGCAGATTCGACGGCGTGCTGTACTCGCCGCACATGCCGATGATGGAGACGGACACCTGGGAATCGGGCTGCCAGAAGGTGCGGTAGTGCGGGGCGTTCCCGGCGTACTCCGGAACCTCCAGCAGGGGGACGCCGCGCCGCTCCAGCAGCCGTCGCAGCTTGTCGAACCGGAGCCGGGGAGCGAACCGCCCGTACCGGTCGCGGAGCACACCGTCGACGGTGCCGCGGTTCCGGTGCGCGAGCCGGTGCACCTGCAGGCTGAAGTGGTGGCCCGACCAGGGGTGACCGGCGGAATCCCGGTCCCAGTAGAACTCGGCGAGGCCGAAGTCGCGGACCATGCTGTGGCCGCCGGGGGACAAGTTCTCGCCGAAGTCCGCCCCGAAGACCTCGGTGGCGCGGTCGGGCGGGTCCGCAGGACCCACGCCGAGCACGGTGCCGGTGGTGACGACGTCCACGTAGAACGCCAGGGAGTGCGGGGTCAAAGGCCGGTCCTCGGTTCGGTGCGGTGTGTGCGCACCACCGTAACCCTCGGGTTCCACTCGGCCCGGCCGAATTTCCGCCCACGGACCGGCGGGCAGGATCCCCCTTCGGCCCGCACGCATCAACTCTCCTGTGGTACAAGGTCATTGGTTGCTCTACGTCGTGACGGTCGGAGTGGTCGCGGCAACGGGGAGGGTGCGATGGCTGCACGTGTGGTGTTCGTTCACGGCATTGGCGGCCCCCGGGACCCCGCCAAGGAGCTCGATCAGTGGTCCGCCGCCCTGGCCGCCGGGATGTGCGCAGCCGGTCACGAGGACCAGGCGGAGCGGCTGCTCGCGGACGCCTCGGGCGGCCGGCGCTTCGTCTACTACGGGGACCTCTTCTCCGCGCCCGGGGCGCAGGACGGTGGCCCGTGGAGTCCGGACGCGCCGGAGGCCGAGATCCTCGCCGGGCTGCTCGGCGACGTGGTGGAGTCGCTGGTCGCCGAGAACGAGTCGGAGACCGACCCCGATCGCAGGGCGGCCGAGCTGGGCGTCCTGGAGCACGCCCGCGCCCAGACGGCGTACGGGAGCCGGCAGGAGCAGGGCGGCGGCGAGATCCTGCGCAAGGCGCTGGACGTGGCCACCACCCTGCTGGAACTGAGGCCGTGGCGTTCCGTCGGGACGTGGGTCGCCCCCAAGCTGATGGTGCGCGATCTGGCCCAGGTGGCCCGCTATCTCGCGCGCGGGGAGCGGGAGGCGGCCGGCGGGAGCCTGGACGAGCGGATCAGGGCGCGGGTGTGCGAGGCGCTCGGGGACGGTCCGAACCTGGTCGTCGCGCACTCCCTCGGGACGGTCGTGGCTCTGGAGGCGCTGCACGAGCACGCGGGGGACGTACCGCTGTTCGTCACCCTCGGCTCCCCCATTTCCATGCGTGCGGCCGTCTGGCCGCGGCTGCGGCCCCGCCCTCCGGCGGCGCCCGCCGGGGTGCGGAGCTGGCTGAACTTCTGGGACCGCGACGACCTGATCGCCGTACGGCCACGCCTGGAGGAGGACGTGGCGCCGAACGCGGCCGGGGTCGCCCCCGTGAGCAGGCGTGTGGATTCCGACGGCCTCTGGGTGCATCCGGCGCAGAAGTACCTCGCCCAGCCGGCGGTGGCGGGTCCCGTCGCCGCGGCGCTGCGCGACGGGGCGGCGGGGGCTCGGTGATGGTCCGGCCGGCCGCTCGCAGGCACGTGCTGATCGTCGCACCGCACTGCGAGTCGATGCCCCGGCTGGATTCCCTCGAACCGGCGGCGCGCGAGCTGGACGAGGTGCTCAGGGACGGCGCGCTGGGCGGCTGCTCCCCCGGCCTTCCCGACGGCGGGTCACTGTTCCTCGGGGACGGTCTGACCAGCGAGCGCGTCCGGAGGCTGGTGGAGGGTGCCGTCGCACACGCCGCCGAGCGCAACGCGGTCCTGGTGCTGGCCATGCTCGGGCACGGCTTCGTCGTCGGCCAGGCCGGCACGCTCCATCTGATGACCTCGGACTCCGCCGAGGAGACGCGCATGGGCGCCGTCGACGTGAGCGCCCTGGTCACCATGGCCGCGGACCACCACGGCGTGGCCGGGCTGATCGGCATCGTCGACACCTGCCATGCGGCCGGGGCGATTCCGGCCGCGCCGCAGCTGGCGGCGGGCAGCCGCAACGGCCGTACACGGCTGTCGCTCCTCATGGCGTCCTCGACCAGCCAGCCCGCGTACGACCTGGCCCTCTCCCGGCAGCTCGCGACGGTGTTGCGGTCCGGCGTCTGCGTGGACGAGGAGGAACTGTCGGTGAAGCGCGTCGCGCTGGAGCTGCGCAGGCACGTCAGGGGTCAGGACGTCACACTCATGGAGCACGACGGCGACCCGTCCCCCCGCCCACCCCTCTGGGTCGGCCGCAACCCCCAGTACCGCCCTACGTCCCCCGGCGTCCTCAGCGGGCACTTCGCGGACGAGGAGCTCACCTCGGCCCTGGGCGGGCTGAACCCGCCGGCACCCGTTCCGCGGGCACGCGGCATCCAGGACGTACGGACCCTCCTGCGCGAGCTGGAGGAATCCCGGCCGGCGGGGGCGGACGCCGCCTGGGACCGGGCGGTGAAGGCCGCCGACGATCTGTACGTGGCGGTCCGCACGGTGGAGTTCCTGCGGGCGTGGATCGGCCCGGAACTGACGACCCCGCGCCTCCGCCGCGCCCTCGGCTCCCTGCTCGCGGGCGAGCGTCGACTGCCCGCGGGCCCCGCCACGCCGTGCACCAGTGATGTGAAGGTCCTGGACTACCTGGTCTTCGACCACCCCGTCGCCCACAAGGACTGCCGGTCGTGGGTCACCCGCTTCGTACTGCTCCTCGCGCGTGAGGCCGGCCGGAGCGACCAGGATCCCGAACTGGACACGTGGGCGGAGGAGATCAGGGCCCGGCAGGAGCTCAACGACGCCGTGGAGTACGCCCGGCGCCAACATGCCGAACAGCGGCTGTCCTTGGTCACGAGCCTCCACGCCTCGGTGGCCGGGTCCTGGCCGGAAACACTGGAGACCTGGCTGCTCCTGGACGGCGAGATCCTCGAGCGCAATACGTTCAGCTGCGTTCCCGGGACGGATGGGTCCGTCGACCGCGAGAGCGTGGAGGACGCGCTCGACAACGCCCTGCTGTGGTCCCACACCGCAGCCGACGCCCTGCAACTCCCCTTGACCCGCGTCCATGTGGCGGCGCCGAGCGCCCTGCTGGTCACCTGGCATCCCGAGAAGTCCGGGTCGGCCATGTGGCTCGGGGTCCACCACGACGTGGTCATGCACTGGAGCGAGCGCCTGGCTCCTTCCCGTCTGATGAGGCTCACCGAGGCATCGGTCAGGGCCCGTTGGAAGGCCATCGACAGTCACACCGAGGCGTCCGCACCGCTGGACTGGCTGTCGGAGCAGGAGACGGCCGATCCGAAGGCACTGGGTGGACGACTGGCCCGCGGGCAGTACGGTACGGGCGCCATCGGCCTCGCCCACCGGCCCACCGCGGACACGGAAGGGCTGCTGGACCTCCTGCTCGCCTACACACCCGTCCTGATGTGGCCGCACGGTGCGGACGGCTTCGCGGTGGCGCTCCGGGAACAGCTGGACGCGCACTGGCGCACCCTGCCCGACAGCCTCCTGGACACCTACCGGTGCGAGTGGAGCGGCGGCTCGGCCAAGGACATCTCCGCACTGCGGCTGGTCTGGGACGACCAGGACTGGCTGACGTTCTGCAACCGGTTCCGGGTCTCGGGCACGAGCGGGGGTACCTCATGACCGGCGGATCCTCCCCCACCGAAGCCGCGACCCGCATGGCCGATGCGCTGCGTCCCTTCCAACAGCACGCAGCCGGGGGCGATGTGCCGGGGCGGCGGCAGACGGGGATCCACGCCAGAATCCTGATCGACCGGTCGCCGACCATGGCGGTATGGCGTGATGACCTGGACGCGTTCACCCGGGCCCTGATCGGGCTCGGGGCGTTCCGCAGCGTCCAGATCGACGACCTGCCCGCGACGGCGGGGGCGGCGGCCGTGGAAGCCTGCGCCGGGAATCCCAGGACGACCGAACCGGTGCAACTGGGTCGTGCGTTGACCCTGAGCTTCGTGTCCTCCGGCACGGACCTGTCCGACGGGGGTCGCGTGACGACCACGCGTGCGCACCGGGTGCTGATCCTGATCTCGGACTGCGCTGCCCCCCAGTGGCGCAGTCCGGACTGGTGGCAGACGGTGCACTCCCTCCTGCACTACTCCCCCATGGCACTGATCAATCCGCTGCCACCGAAGCTCTGGCGCCGCGTCGGGCTCGATCTGCCCGCCGTCCGCGTCACGGCGCCCCCGACCCCGGCGGCGGACAACACCCAACTCCCCTTCCAGCCACCTCCCCTCCTGACCGCTTTGGCGGGCGGAAGGCCCGACGGCGTGCCGGAAACGCTGCCCGCGGGAACCTCGTGGGTTCCGCTTCCGGTGATGTCGCTGACCGGTCACGCCCTGGGCCGGTGGGCACGGACGCTGACGGCGGATACCGCCGACGGATGTGACGCACTGCTGGTGCCCGGCCCGGCAGCGTGGAATCCATCCCCACCGGATGAATCTCGTTGCACACCCGCTTCCTTGACTACTTCCTGCCTCCTGCTGGCGTCCCCCAGAGCTGCCAGACTCACCGCCTTGTGCGCGGCATACGAGGAACTCGATCTCCCACAACTCCGGGCGATCGCCCGGGCGTTCGAGCCCGAGGCCACTTCGGCCGACCTCGCCGAGGTCCTCGTGGGCGGGCTGCTCTCCGTCACCGCCGGCGAACCGGCGACGCTGCGATTCCGCGACGGCGTCCGCGAGCACATCCGGTTGTCGCTCGGGGTGCGGGACGTACGGCTGCTGTGCGAGCGCCTGCCCCAGTACGCGGAACGCCTCGCCGAACGGCGGCACGAAAGCCGGCCCGCAGCCCACCCGGCGAACCCGGCGAACCCGGCGGCGAAGCCCGCCACGGTCGTTCCTGGAGCCTCGGTCACTCCCGCCGCTCCGGACCCTCCTGGCGCCCAGGTCGCTCCGGTCACTCCAGCCCCTCCTGTGGCCCCGATGAAGAAGCCCGGCACGGACGCGCCGCCGTCCAGGAGCCTCGGCCGGCGCCCGAGCAGGCCGGACGTCCAGCCGTACTTCTTCCTGAGCTACGCGCACACACCGAGGTTCGGGGCGGGGGGACCCGATCCCGACATGTGGGTGGAGCGGCTGTTCCGCGATCTCTCCGCCCATGTCATGGCACTGACGGATCTCCCGGCGGGAGCCGAGGCCGGGTTCATGGACCGGGAGATCCGCAGCGGTGAGGGCTGGTCCGAACGGCTCGGGGCGGCGCTCGCCAGGTGCCACACCTTCGTCCCCCTCTTCTCGCCGCGCTACTTCGCGAGCGAGATGTGCGGGAAGGAGTGGTACGCCTTCGCACAGCGCACCGTCCAGCACGCGGCGGTCAGCAACCAGCAGGCCGATGCCATCGTGCCCGCCCTGTGGGTGCCGGTCCCCCCCGAGCAACTGCCGTTGCCGGCTGAGCGGTTGCAGTTCAACCACGGCGCCTTCGGGGAGCGGTACGTCACCGACGGGCTGTACGGCCTGATCAAACTCCGCGGCTACGCCGAGCAGTACGAGAGCGCCGTGTACGAACTCGCCAAGCGGATCGTCCGCGTTGCCGAGACCACCCGGCTCGGGCCGACCCGACCGCTGGACTACCGCGTGGTGCCCAGCGCGTTCGGCGGCCCCGCCCGGGAGGCGCAGCCCTCCCGCTCGCTCCACATCGTCGTCGCCGCGCCCACACGGCACGAACTGCCGCAGGGCCGCAGTCCCGAGTACTACGGGGACAGCGCCTTGGACTGGAACCCGTACCACCCCGTGTCCCGGCGGCCCGTCGCCCACGTGGCCGAGGACCTGGTGCGCAATCTCAACTACCAGGTGACGGTCAGCTCCTTCGACGACGCGACCGAGCGCTTCGACCCCAAGCAGCCGCCGACCCGGCCCGAGATCCTGATCGTCGACCGGTGGGCGGTGGAGGACGAACAGTGCAGGCGGCGCCTCGCCGCCTTCGACCAGGAGTCCCGGCCGTGGATCAACGTGGTCGTTCCGTGGAACCGCTACGACAGGCAGAGCCGCGCGAAGGAGAGCGAGTTGGCCCACCGGCTCGAGGAGACCATGCCCGTCAAGATGAGCCAGGGGCGGGCCGCCTGCCGGGCCGCCGCCAACGGCGTGGCGAACATGGAGACGCTCGGCCAGATTCTCCCGCAGGTGGTGGAGGCGGCCGCCCAGCAGTTCCTCCGCCACTCACAGATGCACATGCCCGCCGGCAACTTCCAGGAGGAGCGGCCGCGGCTGCTGGGCCCGATGGGCCTCCGCCCCGCCGACGGGCTCCCCCCTCGCCTTCCGTTCGACCGGCCGATCCGCGACACCGAACAGGTCCCGACGGACGAAGGCTGACTCCCGCCCCGGAGCCGATGCACTGGTTCAAGTACGCGGTCGACGGTGAGGTCCTCGTCGACTTCCACACCCTCCAGGAGATCGAGCCGACCGGTCAGGACCCGACCCGTCTCGACGCGCACATGCGGCCGTTGGGGCTCGTCCCCGACGCGTATCCGCCCCTCCACGGCGTCCTGTCGCTCGTGGAGAACGCCTTCGGCATCCGGCTGACGCAGCCGCGAGAGACGGACGATCCGCGTACGAGCGGCCGCTTGCTGCCCCTGCCGGAGTGACGCCCGGGGCGGGGCCTACCCGCCCGCGGCCGGTCGGGGCGCCGCGATCGAGGCGAGGAACTCGTCGACCATGGGGATCTGTACGTCCTCGGGGAAGCGGCCGGGGTCGAAGAGGGCCTGGACCACGAGGCCGTGGACGAACGCGACCGCGGTGGCGGCGAGTTGCTCCGCGTCGGCCTTCTCGGGGAGTTCGCCCAGGTCCCGCGCGGCCTCGAAGTGCGGGCGGATCGCCGAGCGCATGCGGGTGTAGCGGTCGGCCTGGTCGGCGGCCAGTCCCTCGTCGGCGAGGGCCAGGTCCCAGGAGCTGACCCAGATGCGGTTGCGGGCGGTGTCGTCCTCGGTGAGCGGCAGGATGTCCAGCAGCACGGCCCGTACGGAGGCCAGACCCGCGGTGGGGCGTTCGCGCCGGGGACGCTCCGCGGTGCGCTTCTCCAGCAGGTCCAGGGCGTGGGCGATCAGGGCCCGCTTGGTCGGGAAGTAGTGCATGAGCATCCCGGTCGAGACGTCCATCGCGGCGGCGACGGCACGCAGGGTCAGGCCGCCGAACCCCTTGTCCGCGAGTACGTGCCACACCGCCTGGGACACGTCTTCGCGGCGGGCTTCACGGTCTCCGGGTGCGGGTGGCATGCTGCTACCTTACATACCGAACGCTTGTTACGTACCTAGGATCGAGGTATCCGTGTTCGCCCTGACGATCGGTGACGACGCTCGACTGCGCCCCCTGGAGCCCTGGCACGCCCAGGAATTCCTCGCCCACATCGACCGCGCCCGGCCCTCGGTGGACCCGTGGATACCGTGGGCGACCTTCAGCACCGACCTCGCCTCCGCCACCGCCACCCTCCAGCGGTACGCGGACCGGCAGGCCGCGGACGCCGCCCGGATCTACGGGATCTGGCTGGACGGCACGCTCGTCGGCGGCGTCATGTTCACGCAGTTCGACGCGACCACCGGGGTGTTCGAGGTCGGCTGCTGGCTGGAGGCGGCGGGAGAGGGCCGGGGTCTGGTGACCCGGGCGTGCCGGGCGCTGATCACCTGGGCCTTCGAGGAACGCGGGATGAGCCGTGCCGAATGGTGGGTCGCGTCGGGCAACGCCCGCAGCATCGGAGCGGCGCGCCGGCTGGGGATGACCCGCGACGGCGTGCTGCGCCGGCGCTCCTCGTACCGGGGCGTGCGGCAGGACATAGAGATCTGGTCGGTCCTCGCCGAGGAGTGGCCGCCCGCCGCCGGAGCCCCGGCCCCGGAGTCCGAGGTGAAGGCCGAGCTCGACCGGCTGATGGAAACCTTCCTCGGCGCGTTCACCAACAAGGGCGGCGGCCGGCCGAACCTCGGTGCCGTCCACGAGGTGTTCATTCCGCAGGGCACGATCATCAAGAACGTCGGGGCCGAGCCCGTGGTCTACGATCTCGACTCGTTCGTCGAGCCCCGGGAGAAGATCCTCACCGACGGGACGCTGACGGAGTTCTCCGAATGGGAGGTCTCCGAACGGACCGAGGTCATCGGCACGGTCGCGCACCGGTTCAGCGAGTACGCCAAATCCGGTTACCTGGACGGCGAATGGTTCGAGGGCTCCGGCCGCAAGACCACCCAGTTCGTCCGGACGCCCGCCGGGTGGAGGATGAGCTCGATGGCCTGGGACGACCTGTAGGAGCCGGCCCGCGCCGCACCCCGCACCGGTGCGCGGATCGCCATGCCGGGCCTGCGGAGCGGGCGTTCAGGCCTCTTCGGTGGTCAGCGCGCCGTTGCGGATCCGGGCCCGCCACCAGTGGCTGCTGCCGCCCCACGCCGAGTCGGGGTCGGCGGCGGCCCGCGCCAGCCAGTCGTAAGCCCGCGGGAGCACCTCCTCCACCAACAGGCCCGATATCGCCAGGCGTTCGGACGAGGGAACGGCGGAAACCGACAGACTGGCACGCCCCGCACCGCGTCGCGGCCCGGCCCGGGGCGTCCACCCGCAGTTGGCCAGGATCGTCCACTCGGTCCAGTTGTCGGGGTCGGTACCGCTCAGCCACAGACCGTCGACGCGCACTCCCGCGGCCCGCAGGCCGGCCTCGATCACCGACCGGCCCACCGGGTACGCCCAGCCCCGGCGCAGCCGGGTGCGGGAGTAGGACTCCCAAGGCAACTCGCTCACGGGCCGACGGTACCGGGGATGCCCGTCCGTCCCCACCCAATAACGCGCACGCCCGTACGGCTCACCGGCAGGGCCCGCCCGGTCGATGTCAGGCCGCCTGAACTGCGACGGAACGCCACGGCTATCCTCCTGCGACTGATCACTTACGGGAGGGAACCTCATGCGCCGAATACGCCTCGGGACGGCCGGGACGGCAGCCGCGATGGCTGCGCTCGCGTTCACCGCCGGATGCGCCGCGCCCAGCGCCACCGCACAGGTGCCGGTCTCCCCGGCGACGACGCCCTCCGCCACGACCGGCGCGCCCTCCACGGCCGCCTCGCCCGACGCCGGCTCCCGCCCCGGGACGCCCTCGACGACCGCCAGGGCCCTTCCTCGCGGTTACGACGCGAAGCGCGACGCGAAGGCCGACATCCAGGCCGCCCTGGCCGAGGCCGCCAAGGACCACAAGGAAGTCCTCGTCGACTTCGGTGCCAACTGGTGCGCGGACTGCCGGGCGCTCGACGTCATGTTCCGCTCCGCGCAGGTCGAACCGCTGTTGCGGAAGGACTACGTCGTGGTCTCCGTCGACGTGGGCAAGTTCGACCACAACCTCGATGTGGCCGCGCAGTACGTCGACCTGCAGACCAGCGGGATCCCGGCGCTGGTCGTCCTGAAGTCGAACGGTGAACCGCGGACCGCGACCAACGACGGCGCGTTCTCCAGTGCCGCAACCATGAACCCCGGCCAGGTCAGCGACTTCCTGACCCGCTGGGCGCCCGCCGGCGACCAGTGAGGCTCCGATCCGGGCGTGGTTCCGTGCCGGGGGCCCGCGCGGCGTCGGCCCTGGCATCGACCCTGGCATCGGCCCTGGCGTCAGCCCTCCTGATCAGCGGCTGTGCGACGGCCCGGCCCGCCGAACCCACGGCGCACTCCACGGCGGGCGGGGTCGACGTGACCGTCTCACTGCTTCCCGCGTCCGGCGGTCGGCGTGAGGTACGAGCGACCTTCAGCCCGCAGGAAACCGGGTTCCACATCTACAGCATCGACCTTCCCCCGGAAGGCATCGACGGGCTGGGCATCCCGACCAGAGTGGCCGTTCAGGGCGACCTCACCGCCGTGGGCAAACCCTCGACGGACCTCCCGACCCGCGTCCTGCGCCCCGTGGGGCTCCAGGTCGAGCTCCCCGTCTACGTGGACGGAGCGGTGACGTTCACCCTGCCGGTCCGCCAGACCGGCTCTCACCAGGCCGAAGTGGTCGTCAGCTACGGGGCCTGCAGCGAGACCCGGTGCCTCGCGCCCGTCACCGACAAGGCGATCCGGCTCAAACTCGACTGAGTCACGCCCACCGGGCCGAGGCGGCCCATGAGATTGGCCGGAACAGCACAGCCCTCGCCTCCATCGGATCGCGTACGGACCCGGTCCGATCGGAGTGGCCTCGTGCGGGCGGCGCCGGGCCGCCGACCTGGGCACCGTCCTCATGAAGGGCGATTTTCAGCCATCCCGTCGAGCGGCTGGCCGAGATTGACGTATCGCAGGGGGTGTTCGGCCTCGTACCTTCCGTCATGCGGGCTGCTCGGGGCCGGTGCGGCGGACGACGCCGCCAACCCCGGCCCAGTGGACCGCAGGTGGCCGCCGGCCACCACGAACAATCGACACCGCACGACGCACACCCTTGGGTGAGCACGGGCGCACCCGAGAAGGAGACAGCGATGGCGACTGGCATCGTGAAGTGGTTCAACGCCGAAAAGGGCTTCGGCTTCATCGAGCAGGACGGCGGCGGTCCCGACGTCTTCGCGCACTACAGCAACATCTCCGCCACCGGCTTCCGCGAGCTCCAGGAAGGCCAGAAGGTGACCTTCGACGTCACGCAGGGCCAGAAGGGCCCGCAGGCCGAGAACATCGTGGCTTCCTGACTCCACGCCACCGAGGCGCCCCCCATCACCGATGCGGGGGCGCCTTCGCGTTCGCGTCCCCTGGGGCCGGTACAAGACCGCAGGTCGCGGGGGGTTAACGTGTCCCTTCCATTCGAGGGGGAAGAACGATGTCGCACAACACAGGGTGGGGACCGCACCCGGGACAGCACCCGGGACAGCCCGGGCCGCAGTGGGGCGGCGGCTGGATGCCGCCGTCCGCGCCGAAGCCGGGCGTCATACCCCTGCAGCCGCTCGGCGCGGGCGAGATACTGAGCGGCTCGTTCGCCGCCTTCCGCCGGCACTGGAAGGCCCTGGCCGGCGTCATCTTCGCGGTGCAGGGAGTCGGACTCCTGCTCACCGTCGCCACGTTCGTCATCACGGTCCTGACCGTGACGAACCGCTTTTCCGCCGTCTTCGACCTCGCACCGGGTGAAGAACCCGTCGGCGCGGACGTGGCGGCCCTGTTCCTGGCCCTCCTGCCGGCCACGGTGCTCCTGCTGATCACGATGGCGGTCGGCCTTGCGGTCATCTGCTCCCTGTGTCCCGCCGTGGTGCAAGAGGCCGTGCTCGGCCGGACCGTGACCTTCGGCGCCCTGTGGCGCCGCACCTGGTCCCGTCTGCCCTCGGTGCTCGGGACTCTGCTGCTCACCGGCCTGATCGCGGGCGGGCCGATCCTCGTCCTCTACGCGGTCTGCGTCCCGCTGATCATCATGTCCGCGGACGGTTCCGGCCCGCCGGCCGCCCTGATCGTGATGCTCCTGGGCGTCCTCGTCCTCATGCCCCTCACGGTCTGGCTCATGACGCGGTTCAGCCTCGCGACCGTCGCGGCGGTGTTCGAGGAACTCCGCCCCGTCGCGGCCCTGCGGCGCTCCTCCCAGCTGGTCAGGGACAACTGGTGGCGCGTGTTCGGCATCGCCCTGCTCGGCCAGGTCGTGGCGGCGGCGGTGGGTTACGTCATCCAGCTGCCGTTCGGCTTCATCGGTTTCGCCGCTCTCCTCCCGACCATCGGGATGTCGGAGAACGGCAGCGCGGACCCGGGCTCCATCGTCTTCGGATTCGTCGTGTACGCGATCGCCGTCCTGGTCGGCGGCATGATCAGCGGGCTGTTCCAGTACACCTTCCCGCAGCTGGTCGTCTCCCTGCTCTACGTCGACCAGCGGATGCGCAAGGAGAACCTCGCGGCGAGCCTGATCGCGTCTCTCCCCCCGGTGCACCCGGCCGGCCCCACGCCCCCTCCCGGCCCGGCGTCCGACCGGATCTGAGGTCGAGCGGGCCCCACGGCCAGCGATGTCCGAAAGTGTTCGGGCCATGTCGTTCCGGACCATCACGATCGTGCCCCGTCCACGGCGAGACTGAAGTCATCAGGTCACCGAGAACGGGGAAAACGATGAGCACGACGGGCGCAGTGGTGGTTTACGGGGCGACGGGGCACACGGGTCGGTTCATCGTCGCGGAACTCGGGAGGCGTGGAATCCCCACCGTGGCCTCCGGCCGCAACGCGGCCCAGCTGGAGCTGCTGGCGGCCGAATGGCCGGGCGTGGTCGTGCGGCCGGCCTCCGTGGACGACGCGGGCTCGCTGGACCGGGCCCTCGCCGGCGCGGCGGCCGTCATCAACTGCGCCGGACCGTTCGCGGTGACGGGAGGCCCCGTCGTCGAGGCGGCGCTGCGCGCCGGAATCCCGTACCTGGACGTCGCCGCGGAGATCGAGGCGAACGCCGCGACCTTCGCGGACCACGCGGAAGCGGCGCGGAAGTCGGGCACGCCCGTGGTGCCGGCGATGGCCTTCTACGGCGGCCTGGGCGACCTGCTGGTCACCGCGGCGATGGGCGACTGGACCGCCGCGGACGAGGTGCACGTCGCGTACGGGCTCAACAACTGGCACCCCACGCCGGGCACCCGAACGGCCGGCGCGGTGTCCCACGAGCGCCGTGCGGGCCGCCGGGTGCGGTTCGCGGACGGTGCGCTCCAGTACCACGACGACCAGTTGCTGGAGCAGGAGTGGCCCTTCCCGGAGCCGCTGGGCAGCCGTGCGGTGATCGCGGAGTTCACCATGGCCGACGTCGTCACCGTGCCCAGCCACTTCGCGGTGCCCGAGGTCCGCACCTACATGGCCGTCGAGGCCGCGCGGGACCTGGCCGGGGAGGACACGCCGGCGCCGGAGGCGGTCGACGACCTGGGCCGGTCGGACCAGCTGTTCGTCGTCGACGTCCTGATCCGCGCGGGAGGCGTGGAGCGGCGGGCGACGGCGAGCGGCCAGGACATCTACGCGGTCACCGCACCGCTGGTGGTGGAGGCAGTCCAGCGCGTCCTGGACGGCCGGACCCGGACCACGGGCGTGGCCTCGGCCGGCGCGATGTTCGACGCGGAGGACTTCCTCAAGGCCCTCTCCCCGTACCTGTCGGTCGCGCTTCCGAACTGACCGGCGGCTCGCTCGGACGGCTGCTCCCCCGCTGGGTGAGCGCGCAGGGTGAGCACACCGGGTCCGTGCCGGAAAACACGCGGGAAAACACCTCCGGGCCCCGCCGAGAACGCCCCCTCGGGCGCCCTCGGCGGGGCCTTCGCGCTGCTCCGGACACCTCCGCCTCCCCCCGGGCCACTTGCCGCGCCGGAGCCTCCGACGCGACCTCCTGAAGCCGCACTCCACCCCATCTGACCTGCGGATTTGATTCAAGATTCCTAGGATGGGGATCCGCTGACGGGGCCGGCCAGGAGGCCTTGCGCGCCCGAACGGTCCCGCCCCTTCGGCGAGTTCTTCCCCGACGTGCTCAAGACCGCCCCAGGAGGCGCTCCATGACCGAGTCCGGCACCCCCGACCAGTCTGCGAACGTGAACGAGAGCTCGTACAACGCCGATCACATCGTGGCGCTGCAAGGCCGGGAGGCGATCCGCAAGCGGCCCGGCATGTACATCGGCTCGTGCGGCGAACGCGGACTGAGCCACATGGTGTTCGAGGTCGTCGCGCACTGCGTCGACGAGTACCTGGCCGGCCACGCCGACACCGTCGACGTCACGATCGCGGCGGACGGCGGCATCCGCGTCACCGACAACGGGCGGGGCATCCCCATCGAGTGCGAGGAGTCCACGGGCGAACCGACGGTCGAGCCCGCACTGACCGCACTGTCCTACGGTGCCGGGCGGAAGAGCGGGTACTGGGTATCCGGCGGTATGTCCGGCCTCGGACTCTGCGTGGTCAACGCGCTGTCGGGCCGCCTCACGGTCGAGATCCGGCGCGACGGCTACCGCTGGACCCAGGAGTACGAAGAGGGCATCCCGCTCGGCTCCCTGACCCGGCGGGAGGAGACCGCGGAGCACGGCACCACCCTCACGTTCTGGGCCGACGCGGGGATCTTCGAGACCACGTGGTACTCCTTCACCGCACTGTCGGAGCGGTTCCGGGAACTCGCCTCCCTCAACCCGGGCCTGGCCGTCTCGCTGACCGACGAGCGCCCGGCGCGGGCTGTCCGGTACGACCACGCCGAGGGCGTCCGCGACTTCGTCACCCACCTCAACTCCCGCCCTCCGCGGACCGGGACGCAAGCCCACCCCTCCGTCATCGGCTTCGCGTCGGAGAACGCGGACAGGACGATGGCGGTCCAGGTCGGCCTGCAGTGGACCACCTCCTGGCGGGAGGAGATCCTCTCCTTCGCGAACACCGCCCGCACCCTCGAGGGCGGCTCCCACGAGGAAGGGCTGCGGACCGCGCTCACGGCTCTCCTCAGCACCTGGGCGCGACGGCGGGGTCTCCTGGCCGATGACGACGGGGACTTCGTCCGCGAAGACGTCCACAAGGGCCTGACCGCGGTGGTCTCCGTCAAGCTCACCCACCCTCGCTTCGAGGGCGCCACCAAGACCAAGCTCGCCCATCCCGGGGTCGACGCCTACGTCCAGGAGGTCGTTCGAGAGAACCTCGCGGCGTGGCTGGAGGAGAACCCCCTCGAAGCCGAGGACATCGTCCGCACCATCCTCGACACCGCTGCCGCACGCAGGGCGAACTGATGGCCCGAGGCAGTCGGCGGGATTCGCATCCGGGATGAGCGATGCCCCCGGACGCGTGTGAGGAGGACCGGCAGCGGGAACGCGACAGGCAGGGCGGTGCGTTCGATCCGCTTCGAGGGCACGCCGGGCGAAACCGGAGCGCCCTGCCTTACGTTCTCCGGTCGGCGGCTCCGTGCCGCCCGCCCCGTCGTCTCATACCGGAGGAGTTCTCATGGCCCTCCTCACCATGATCGCGGTGATCCTCGGCGTCTGGCTCGCCGCCGGCATCGCCACCGCCGCGTTGTACGCCGTCCTGCGCAGCCTGCACGTCCGGCGCCAGCGGGCGCTGACACCGACCCGACGTCCGAAATCCCGGCCGGTCAAGGACCGGTCCGATGTCCTTCCGCGCCGCTGAGCCCGCTGGACGGGGCCGAGTCAGCCGAGTCATAGGGGGCGGTGCGGGTCCATCAGGGTGAAGGAGCCGCCGACGAAGCGGGCGTCGGGGTGGTCGGGGTCCAGGGGGCCGTGTTCGGCCAGCAGGGCTTCCGCGTAGGCCTCCGCGTCGTCGCGCGGTACGTAGCCCAGCGCGCGGGCGGAGGTGAGGTCCCACCAGGCACGGGTGTTGGCGCTGATGCCGTTGACGACGGTGTGGCCGACGCCCGGGGCGGTCAGGGCCGCGTGTACGAGCCGGGCGCAGTCGGCCGGGCTGAGCCAGGTGGACAGCATGCGGACCGTACGCGGCGCGGCGAAGCAGGAGCCGATCCGGATCGAGACGGTCTCGACCCCGTACTTGTCCGCGTAGAGGGAGGCGAGGTTCTCTCCGAAGGCCTTCGACAGGCCGTAGTACGTGTCCGGGCGGGCCGGAATCGCACTGCCGACCGGATTTCCGCCGGCGAGCGGCACGTAGCCGACGGCGTGGTTGCTGCTGGCGAACACGACGCGGCGGACGCCTTCCGCCCGGACGGCCTCGTAGAGGTGGTGGGTGCCGCGGATGTTGGCTTCCAGGACCGCCTCGAAGGTGTCCTCCAGCGAAATCCCGCCGAGGTGGACGACGGCGTCCACCCCGCGCACCGCCTCGCGCACCGCACCGGCGTCGCGCAGGTCGAAGACGAGGGATTCCGCGCCGTCGACCGGTTTCAGGTCCGCGAGGCGCAGCCGGTACCCGTAGCCGGGCAGGCTCTCGCGCAGGAAGGCCGCCACGCCGCCCGCGGCGCCGGTCAGGAGGAGGGTGCGGGGCTGGTTCATGCGCGGAACTCCTTGGCCAGGGCGGCGAGCAGCGGTAGGCGTTCGGGTGGGAGCAGACCGAGGTGGTAGAGGCTGAGCCGGCTCGCCCCGGCCGCGCGCAGCCTCCGTACGTGCGCGCCCAGCATCTCCGGATCGGCGGGATGCTGCGCCGTGACGTAGGCGTCGACGGGCAGGCCGGACAGGGCCGCCCGTGCGACGAGGCCGGCGGTGTCGGGCCCGGTGGGCCAGCAGGGCACCAGCAGGGCGTCCACCTCCTCGGCCGCCCGGGCCGTCAGCCCCGGGGACGGCCCGGTGGCCCAGGGGTCCGGGTGGGCGTGCAGGGTGACGGGCGCGCCGGGCAGGGTCTCCCGTACGGCGGCCAGCACCTGTCCGCGCAGGGCATCGGCGGCGGCGTGCCGGGCTGCCAGGAGTACGGTTCCCAGCGCCTCGGGGAGCGCCGGCCCGGCGGGGTCCGCCGCGCGGCGGAGCCGTGCCACGGCCTCCCCTGGGTCCAGCCCGGCGGCCCGCCAGTGCCCGCGGCAGGCCGCGCAGCAGCACACGGACAGGACCCTGAGGGTGTCGGCCGGATAGGCGCCGTCGGTCTTCTCGTGACAGCCGAGGTGGACGGCCCCCAGCTGGCCGGCGGACTCCAGGGACACCCCGCGCACCGCACCGGCCGGCAGCCCGCGCAGGGCTTCGGCGGCGAGGGTGGCGCAGTACTCCCGTACCTCCTCCTGGGCGGGGCAGAGCGCGTACGGGTAGGACTCGCCGTAGCAGTTGGTGACGGCGAGCTCCGGATGCAGGGCCCCCAGGCGGCTGTTGTGGGCGAGGACGAGCCAGCCGTTGACCGGGATGCCCTCCTCCGCGAGGGCTGCGACGGCCGCGCCCGCCGGGTCGGGCCCGGACACCCAGCCGGCGCCCGCCGGGACGAGGCGTCGGCCGGTCCAGGCGGGCTCCCGTACGGGGCGGTAGAGGGCGGAGTGGGCGGCGTCGACGAAACGGCGGCGCGGGTGGAGCGGGGTGGCCGCGCGGGTGGAGTGGTAGGTGAGGGCCAGGGTGACGGCGTCCAGGCCCGCCTGCCTCACCCGGTCGGGGAAGGCGGGGTCGTCCAGGACGTCCCAGGGGTAGGCGTGGGCGGAGACGAAGGGCGCGGGCTGCGGGGCCGGGGGCGCGGGCAGGTCCGCGATCGGGGGTGTACTCACCATCGGGGGCGCATCTTCCGGTACGAGGGGTCGAACCGCCGCATGTAGGCGGTGTCGTCGCGGTCCCTGATGCCGCACTTCAGGTAGTTCTCGTGGAGGCGGGCCAGGGCGTCGGGGTCGAGGGTGATCCCGAGGCCGGGCCGGTCGGGTACGGCGACGGAGCCGTCGGTGATCGGCAGCGGTTCGGCGAGGACGTCGACCCCGAACTGCCAGGGGGTGTGGGTGTCGGCGGCGTAGGACAGTTCGGGCAGTGCGCCGCCCAGGTGGGTCATGGCGGCGAGGCTGATGCCGAGGTGGCTGTTGGAATGCATGGAGACGCCGATGCCGAACGTCCGGCAGGTCGCGGCGAGTTCGGCGGTGCGGCGCAGGCCGCCCCAGTAGTGGTGGTCGGCGAGGACCACGCCGACGGCGCGCTCGGCGAAGCCCCGGGGTATGTCGTCGGGGCTGACGACGACCATGTTGGTGGCGAGCGGCATGGGTGCGTCGCGTGCGACCGCGGCCATGCCGTCGATGCCCGGGGTGGGGTCCTCCAGGTACTCGAGGAGTCCGTCCGTCTCGGCGGCGACCCGCCGCGAAGTCTCCACCGACCAGGCCGCGTTCGGGTCGATGCGCAGCGGGTGGGCGGGGAAGGCCGCGCGCAGGGCGCGGATCGTCTCGATCTCCCGGTCGGGCGGGAGCACGCCCCCCTTGAGCTTGAGGGAGCGGAAGCCGTAGGTGTCGGTCATCCGCTTCGCCTGGGCGACGATGCCGTCCGGGTCGAGCGCCGCGCCGTACGGGTCCTCGGGGTACGGGCCCCCACCGATCGGGCCGTCACCGTACGGGTCCGCGCCGCCGTCGCCCGGCAGGTCCGCGCCGGCGCCCGGTCCGGGGTGGGCGGCCCATTTGTGGAAGAGGTAGGCGGAGTACGGGACGCTGTCGCGGACCTTGCCGCCGAGGAGGTCGGTGACCGGACGTCCGATGAGCTGTCCTTGCAGGTCCAGGCAGGCCACCTCGAAGGGGCTGAGGACGCGCAGGGTGGTCTTCTGCGGGCTGGATGCGCCGGTCAGGCCGTGGCGGTCGGGGGTGTCGGTGTCGTCCCCGAGGACGGTCCGGACCCGACGCAGCAGGCCGTGGGTGTCGAAGGGGTCGAGGCCGTCGAGGGCCGGGGCGACGGCGCGCAGCAGCCGCAGGTGGGCGGCGTCCCCGTACGTCTCCCCCAGCCCCACGAGCCCGTCACCGCAGCGGAGTTCGATGACGGCGCGCAGCGCCCAGGGCTGGTGCACACCCGCGGAGTTGAGCAGCGGAGGGTCGGGGAAGGCGACCGGGGTGACGACCGCTTCCCGGATCTTCACCGGACCTCCAGCCCGGCGAGGGCGACGCGGCCGCGGGCGATGATGCCGGCGAGACGCCGTTCGTGCTCGGGGGTGACGTCCACGAGCGGCGGCCGTACCCGCCCCATGTCGAGGCCCGCGAGCCGGGCGCCGGCCTTGACCAGGGACACGGCGTAACCGGGGGCTTCGTCGCGCAGGGCGACGAAGGGCAGGTAGAAGGCGGCGAGCAGGGTCCGTACGGCCGCTTTGTCCCCGGCGCGTACCGCGCGGTGGAAGGCGGTGGCGATGTCGGGGGCGAAGCAGAGCACGGCGGAGGAGTAGCAGTCGACGCCGATGGCCTCGTACGCCTGGACGGAGAGTTCCGCGGTGGGCAGGCCGTTGAGGAAGCCGAACTCGGCGGCGCGCGGGTGACCGCTGGTGCGGACGGCGGTGACCAGGCGGAGCATGGCGTCGACGTCGCCGAGGCCGTCCTTGATGCCGGTGACGGTGGGGATGTCGAGGAGGGCGAGGGCCGCGGCCCCGTCGAGGACGGCGTTGGCCCGCTGGTAGACGGTGACGGGCAGGGCGGTGGCCTCGGCCACGTAGCGGATGTGTTCCACGAGGCCGGCCGGGGTGGAGGAGACGAGGTACGGCGGGAGCAACAGCAGTCCGTCGGCCCCGCATTCGGCGGCGGCGGTGGCGAACTCGCGGGCCAGGCGCGGCCCTCCGCCGCAGCCGGCGACGACGGGGAGCCCGCCGTCGGCGACCCGGACGGCGGTGGCGACGACATCGCGGTACTCGTCCTGGGAGAGGGCGGTGAACTCGCCGGTGCCGCAGGCGACGAAGAGCCCGGCGGGGCCGGCGTCGATCTGCTGCTCCAGGTGTGCGGCGAAGACGGCGAGGTCCACCTTGTCCTCGGCGGTGAACGGGGTGAGCGGGAAGGACAGCAGCCCGTGGAGGCGCATGGAAACCCCTTGCTTGGAACGGTGGGTGACGGCTTTTCAGCCCTTGACGGCGCCCGAGGTGAGTCCGCGCACGAACTGGCGCTGCATCGCGACGAACGCGATCACGCTGGGCAGCAGGGCGAGGAGGGCGGAGGCTAGGAGCACGCCGACGCCGACCTCCTCGTCGGCGCGCAGGGTCCGCAGGGCGAGCGGGAGGGTGAACTGGCGGGCGTCGGTGGCGACCAGCAGCGGGAGCATGTACTGGTCCCAGATCATGGTGAAGCCGAAGATGCCGATGACGCCGAGGGCGGGCCGGCACAGGGGCAGGATCACCGACCAGAAGACGCGCAGGTCACCGGCCCCGTCGAGGCGGGCGGCCTCTTCGAGTTCGACGGGGATCTCCTTCATGAACTCGGCGGTGACCAGGATGGAGAACGCCCAGGCTCCGACCGGGACGATCATTCCCCAGAGGCTGCCGGTGAGGGAGAGGTCGGACAGGACCAGGGAGAGCGGGATCGCGAGGATCTCCTCGGGCAGCATCATCGTGCTGAGGATCAGCAGGAGTACGAGGCGCAGGCCCGGGAAGCGCTTGCGGGCGAGGGCGTAGGCGGCGGAGACGCTGACCGCGATCTGGAGCAGCAGGCCGCCGCCGACGACGAGGAAGGAGTTGAGCAGGTAGAGCAGCACGTCGCGGTCGATGGCGGCCTCGAAGTTCGCGAGCGTGGGCCGGGTCGGCAGCAGGGTCAGCGAGGTGGGGTCGGTGGTCCGGTTGAAGGCACTGGCCAGCAGGGCGAGCAGCGGCCCCGCGAAGACGAGTACCAGCAGGGCGTACAGCAGCAGTTTCGCGATGACGGCGACGGCGCCGCGGCGGGCCTCCAGGCCGAGCGCGGTGTCGAGACGGCCCGTCGCGCCGGGTCCCTGACGGCTCATCGTGCCGCCTCCCGTCCGGCAACGTGGTCCTGGCGGTTCATCGCGCCTCCTTTCCGGTGCGGGCCCGTCCCAGGCGCACGGCCAGGGTGAGGGCGACCGAGGCGCAGAGCAGGACCATGGATCCGGCGGCGGCCACGCCCAGTTCGCCGCGTTCCAGGCCGAGTTTGTAGACGAGGGTCATCAGTACCTCGGTGGAGCCGTCGGGCCCGCCGTTGGTGAGCAGGAAGATCTCGGTGAAGACGCGCAGGCCGCGGATCGCGGCGAGCGTGAGGAGGATCGTGAAGGCCGGGCGCAGGGCGGGCAGGGTCACGTGCCACACCCGCCTCAGCACTCCGGCACCGTCGGCGGCGGCGGCCTCGTAGAGGGTGCGGTCGACGCCCGCGAGGGCCGCGATGAAGATCATCATGTCGTAGGGGGCGCCGCGCCAGATGCCCACGGCCATGACCGACCACAGGGCGCTGTCGGGGCCGTTCAGGAACTGCGAGGGCGCCGCGCCGAACCAGCCGAGCAGGGTGTTGACGATTCCGTCGGCCGCCGGGTGGTAGAGGATCCGCCACACCTCGGCGACCACGGCCATCGCGGTCACGGTGGGCAGGAAGACGGCGGTCCGCACGATCCACAGACTGCGGGCTGCGCCTTCGAGCAGCAGCGCCAGCGCGAAGCCGAGGACGACCGATCCGCCGGTCTGGCCGACGGCCAGGACGAGGGTGTGTCCGATGGCGTCGAGGAAGGCCTCGTCGGTGACCACCTGACGGTAGTTGGCCCCGCCGGCCCACCGGTCGCCCAGGTAGGGCCGCACCTCGTGGAAGCTCATCCCGACCGCCCGCCACATCGGCAGGAACTTGAAGAGCGCGAAGAGCAGCAGCGCCGGGGCGAGGAACAGCCAGGGCGTGGCCACGGCCATCGCACCGCCGCCGCGCCGCCTCGGCGTGCCCATCAGGAGCCCGCTCCCTGCTTCTTCAGCTCGGCGGAGAAGGAGTCGGCGAGCTTGGCGAGCGTGGCCGCGGGGTCGGAACCGCAGTCGGCGACCATGCCGTTGAGCGCTTCGGCCGAGGCCTGCCGGAAGGGCGTCCACTCCTTGACCACGGGCGTGTAGCGGCCCGCCTCGCGGTAGACCTTGTCGAAGACCAGCCAGCGCTTGTCGGCGCGTACGGAGGCCAGGTCCACGGTCTGGTTGACGGGCAGGCGCACGACGTTGCCCGCGGTGTCGCCGGCCATGCCTGCCTTCTGGCCTTCGGCGCCGATCAGGTACTCGGCGTACGCGAGTTGGCCCTTCGGGTTCTTCGATCCGGCCATCAGGTACGCGTTCTCCCCCTCGGCCAGTACGGAGCTCTTGCCGCCCGGGCCGGCCGGGAGCGCGAGGACCTCGTACTTGTCCGCGCCGAGCGCCTTGTCGAAGCGGGCCATGTTGTAGGGGCCGGTGAGGTAGATGCCGCCCTTCCCGGACTCGAAGAGCGGATGGGCCTGGGTGGTCTCGGCGGTCACCGCGCCGGGGACCACGCTCCTGGCCGCGCAGAACTGGTCCTTGAGGCGGCGGGCGGCCGCTACGGCGGCGGGGCTGCCGATCGCGGGCTCGAGGTGCCGGGCGTCCGCGCCGGTGAAGTAGTCGCCGCCGGCGGACCAGAGGAAGCTGGAGAAGTACCAGTCCAGGTAGCCGCGTTTGGTGGTGCCGGGGATGACGTAGCCGTAGGTGTCGGACTTGCCGTTGCCGTCGGGGTCCTGGGTGGTGAAGGCGGCGGCGAGGGCGTCGAGTTGGTCCCAGTCGGCGGGTGGCGCGATGCCGAGCTTCTCGCGCCAGTCCTTGCGGACGAACAGGGCGAACGTCTGGGCGGAGAAGGGCACTCCGTAGTACTTGCCGTCGGCCGCCTTCGCGGCCTCCCAGGAGGCGGGTATGAGCTGGTCCCCGCCCCGGACGGCGTTCTTGTCCACCTCCCGGACGAGGCCCTGCTTGACCAGGGTGCCGAGTTGGGCGGTGTCGTTGACGATCAGGTCCGGCAGCTTCTTCTGCGCCGCCGCCTGCTGCAGCTTCGTCTCGAAGTCGTCGAACAGGGCGGTGACTTTGGCTTCGACTCCGGTCGCCTCGGTGAAGGCGGCGGCGAGGTCCTGGTGGGTCTTCTCGGTGGGCGAGCCCGGGGGCTTGCGGACCCAGATCTCCAGGGGTGCCTTGTCGTCGCCGGCCGCGGGCCCGGAACCCCCGCCGCAGGCGGTGAGGGTGGCCAGGGCGAGGACGGCGGCGAGCGAGGCCGCGAGGGCGGTGGAGGCGCTGGGGAACACACTTCTGCGATTCATTGGATATCGAATCCCCGTCTACATATCTGGACAGGATCTGAGAATGTGGCAGCTCTGCAAGTGGAAGTTAGCGTCCGCTACCATGCCGGTCAACACTCACGCGGAAATGATCTGGAGGGTGGACATGCCCGCAGCCCCGTCGGACGTCTCGACCGTGAAGTCCGCCGAACGGACCGTGCGCATCCTGGAAGCGCTCGCGGCCTCCGCCGACCGGCTCACCGTCTCCGAACTGCAGGAGCGACTGGGCTACCCGCGCAGCAGCCTCCACGCCCTGATCCGGACCCTGCGCGAGCTCAAGTGGGTCGAGGCCGACGAGACCGGCTCCGCCTTCGGGGTGGGGCCGCACGCCCTGCTGTCCGGCACCGCCTACCTGGACCGCGATCCGGCGCTGCCGTACGCGCACGAGGTGATCGAGGACCTGCGCGCGGAGACCGGCTACACGGTGCACTTCGCCCGCCGCGACGACGCGTACGTCCTCTACCTCGCGAGCCGCGAGGCCCGCGACAGCGTCCGCGCCATCTCCCGGGTCGGCCGCAGGCTGCCGGCCCATGTCACCGCGCTGGGACAGGCGTTGCTCGCCGAACTCACCGCCGAGGAGGTGGACGCCGTACTGCCGAAGCGGCTGGAGGCACTGACCCCCGGAACCGTCACCGACCGCGCGGCCCTCCACGAAGAGCTGGCCCGGGCGCGCGACCGGGGCTGGGCCCTGGAACGCGAGCAGGGCACACCGTGCG
>NZ_JBSGXB010000091.1:0-23748 GCF_053609185.1 Streptomyces sp. NPDC054956
CTCGTTACGTACCGACTCCTCCTGAGATATGCGCACCCGTCCTCGTCGGGACGCATCAGACTGAACTGACTGGTACGTGCAAAAAATTTGGAATGGCCCGGAATCGGAACACCGGGGCACCCCGGCTCGTTGTCACGACGTGAGCACGACACCACCTGTTCTCGCCGCAGAGCTGGCGCAGGCGTGGGCCGATATTCAGCGGTACCACCCCGAGCTGCCTGACCTTGCCGCGCCCGAGTCCCTGATCGGAGAGTCCTCGTCCGCCTGCGGCGCCGAGCTCTCCTTCGAGCGACTGCTGCACGAGGCAGTCCACGGCATCGCAGCCGCCCGCGGAGTGCGTGACACCTCGCGCGCCGGCCGCTACCACAACCGCAGGTTCCTCGCGATCGCCGAGGAGATGGGCCTGGACCACGCCGACGAGCCGCACGCGAGCAGCGGCTTCTCGCTGGTCTCGCTCAATCCGGAGGCGAAGGCGCGTTACCGCCCCACGATGGAACGCCTCCAGCGAGCGCTGAAGGCCCACACGGTGGCGACCGCGGCCGACACCAAGCGCAGCTTCCGGGGGCCGGCCGCCCGGCACGGATCCTCCGGCGGAGGCGTCCGGGTCAAGGCGGTCTGCGACTGCGGGCGCAACGTGCGCGTGGTCCCGTCCGTGCTGGCCCAGGCCCCGATCGTGTGCGGCGGCTGCATGAAGCCGTTCCGCATTCCCGAGGTCGCGGTGTCCGCGGTCGCTTCCTGACCGGGGCGGGCGGGGCACCTCGGGCGTGTGGCACAATGGCTAGCTGTACTCGACAGTCGCATAGGACCCCTCTCTCCTCCGGCTGACGCGTCCATCGGGCACCCGAGTACCGCAACCCCACGTGGCATCTCATGTGCCCAACCACGTCAAGTTCAGGAGACACCACTCCAGTGGCAGTCAAGATCAAGCTCAAGCGCCTCGGCAAGATTCGCCAGCCGCACTACCGCATCGTCGTCGCGGACGCCCGTACCCGTCGGGACGGTCGCGCGATCGAAGAGATCGGTATCTACCACCCGACGTACAACCCGTCGCGCATCGAGGTCAACGCCGAGCGTGCGCAGTACTGGCTGTCGGTCGGCGCCCAGCCCACCGAGGCTGTGCTCGCCATCCTGAAGCTCACCGGTGACTGGCAGGCGCACAAGGGCCTCCCGGCCCCCGCGCCGCTGCTCCAGCCGGAGACGAAGGAGAGCAAGCGTCGCTCCTTCGACGAGTTCGCCAAGGCCCTCGAGGGCATCGGCGAGGGCAAGGGCGAAGCCATCACGCAGAAGGCGAAGAAGGCCGACAAGAAGGCGGACGAGGCTGAGGCCGAGACCGCCGAGTCGACCGAGGCCTGAGCATGCTCGAGGAGGCTCTTGAGCACCTCGTGAAGGGCATCGTGGACAACCCCGACGAAGTGCAGGTCGCCTCGCGCAACCTGCGCCGCGGGCAGGTGCTCGAGGTTCGGGTCCACCCCGACGACCTCGGCAAGGTGATCGGCCGCAACGGCCGCACCGCACGTGCTCTGCGTACCGTCGTGGGCGCCATCGGCGGCCGGGGGATCCGCGTCGACCTCGTCGACGTGGACCAGGTTCGCTGAGAAGTAGTTGAGTCACCGGCACGGGCCGGGGAGGGCATTGTGCCCGCCCCGGCCCGTCGTCGTCTGAACAGGAGAAAAGCAGTGGAGCTGGTAGTCGCGCGGATCGGCCGCGCCCACGGGATCAAGGGTGAGGTCACCGTCGAGGTGCGGACCGACGAGCCCGAGCTGCGGCTCGGGCCCGGTGCCGTGCTCCGGACCGAGCCGGCGTCGGCGGGCCCGCTGACGGTGGAGGCGGGCCGGGTGCACAGCGGAAGGCTGATGCTGCGGTTCGCGGGGGTCAAGGACCGCACCGGCGCCGAGGCGCTGCGCAACATCCTGCTCATCGCCGACGTGGACCCGGCGGAGCTCCCGGCCGAGGAGGACGAGTACTACGACCACCAGCTGATGGACCTCGACGTGGTCCTGGAGGACGGCACCGAGATCGGCCGGATCACCGAGATCTCCCACCTGCCCTCGCAGGACCTGTTCATCGTCGAGCGGCCGGACGGCACCGAGGTGATGATCCCCTTCGTCGAGGAGATCGTGGCCGAGATCGACCTGGAGGAGCAGCGCTGCGTCATCACCCCGCCGCCCGGGCTGATCGACGACCGCGAGGCGATCGTGGTCTCGACCCGTGACGAGGACGGGGAAGACGCCTGATGCGTCTCGACGTCGTCACGATCTTCCCCGAGTACCTGGAGCCGCTCAACGTCTCGCTCGTCGGCAAGGCGCGGGCGCGCGGGCAGCTCGACGTACACGTCCACGACCTGCGGGACTGGACGTACGACCGGCACAACACGGTGGACGACACCCCGTACGGCGGCGGTCCCGGCATGGTCATGAAGACCGAGCCGTGGGGCGAGGCCCTGGACGCGGCGCTGGCCGACGGCTACGAGGCGGGCGCGCACGGGCCGGTCATGGTCGTCCCGACCCCCAGCGGCCGGCCGTTCACCCAGGAACTGGCCGTCGAACTCTCCGAGCGTCCGTGGCTGATCTTCACCCCGGCCCGGTACGAGGGCATCGACCGCCGGGTCATGGACGAGTACGCCACCCGCATCCCGGTCTACGAGGTCTCCATCGGCGACTACGTCCTGGCCGGCGGCGAGGCCGCCGTCCTGGTCGTCACCGAGGCCGTGGCCCGGCTGCTGCCCGGGGTGCTCGGCAACGCCGAATCGCACCGCGACGACTCCTTCGCGCCCGGCGACATGGCCAACCTGCTGGAGGGGCCCGTCTACACCAAGCCCCCGGAGTGGCGCGGCCACGGCATCCCCGACGTGCTGGTCAGCGGCCACCACGGCAAGATCGCCCGGTGGCGCCGCGACGAGGCCTTCCGCCGCACCGCGAGCAACCGCCCCGATCTGATCGAGCGTTGCGAGGCCACCGCCTTCGACAAGAAGGACCGCGAGCTGCTGAGCGTCATGGGCTGGAAGCCGACGGCCGACGGCCGGTTTTGGCGTAGGCCGCAGACCGTGGAAGAATAGGCGGCTGCTGTGTGCTCGCGTACGCCCCTGCCACAGGGGGACAGTCGTCCGCCGAGTCCCGCAGCTCCCGAATTCTCTACGGAAACCCCGCACCGGCGGCCTGTGGCGTCGTGCGAAGAAAGCAGAAGAATCCCATGTCTCACCTGCTCGATGGCGTCAACGCCGCCACGCTGCGCTCGGACGTCCCGGCCTTCCGCCCGGGTGACACCGTCAACGTTCACGTCCGCGTGATCGAGGGCAACCGCTCCCGTATCCAGCAGTTCAAGGGCGTCGTCATCCGCCGCCAGGGCGCCGGTGTCTCCGAGACCTTCACGGTCCGCAAGGTCTCCTTCAGCGTCGGCGTGGAGCGTACCTTCCCGGTCCACTCCCCGATCTTCGAGAAGATCGAGCTCGTCACCCGCGGTGACGTGCGTCGCGCCAAGCTGTACTTCCTCCGTGAGCTCCGCGGCAAGGCCGCGAAGATCAAGGAGAAGCGCGACCGCTGATCTGCTCTCGGGGTTCGGGGGCAGGCCGGATAGGCTCGCTCCCGATGGACACCGAAGCACCTCACACGCAGCGCGGCCACTCTTCCCCCGGCGAGGGGGAAGGGCGGTCGCGTTTCGCGTTTTCAGAAGGCGGTTCCCCGCGATCCGATGACGTGTCGGACGAGGGCGGGGACGGGGACGGGGCCGCCGGCGGCGGGGGCGGCTGGCTGACCTGGCGCCGGGCCGCGCTGATCGGCGTGGCCTGCACCGTCTTCCTGCTGCTGCTCAGCAATTTCGTGCTCCAGCCCTTCCTGATCCCGAGCCGCTCGATGGAGCCGACGCTCGAGGTCGGCGACCGGGTACTGGTCAACAAGCTGGCGTACCGTTTCGGCGGCCGGCCCGAGCGGGGGGACGTCGTGGTCTTCGACGGCACGGGCTCCTTCGTACCGGAGGGCCCGGACGGCAATCCGGTGGGCGAGGCCCTGCACGGCGCGGCCTCCGCGCTCGGGCTCGCCGAGCCCTCGGACACCGACTTCGTGAAGCGGGTCGTGGGCGTGGGCGGAGACGACGTGGTGTGCGACGGGAACGGCCGGATCAAGGTCAACGGCGTCCCGTTGGAGGAGCCGTACCTGTTCCCGGGCGATTCGGGGTCCAGGGTTCCCTTCCGCATCGTCGTACCCCTTGGGACGCTGTGGGTCATGGGTGACCATCGTTCCCAGTCCCGGGACTCCCGGGACCACCTGGGGGAACCGGGCGGGGGGATGGTGCCGGTGGAGAAGGTGATCGGGCGGGCCGACTGGATCGGCTGGCCGGTTTCGCGCTGGGGCGCCGTGGAGTCCACCGGCGGCGGACGTGGGTAGCCGGGGGCGCCCGAGAGGCCAACGGGACGCGGAGGCCCGCGCGGCGGAGCAGGAGGCCGAGGCCGAGGCCGCGTCCGGCGGTGTGCAGGAACCCGGCAGCCGTGCCGAGAGGCGCCGGCTGGCCCGCCGGGTCAAGCGCAGACGGCGCACCCGCCGGGTGGGCGAGCTGCCGCTGCTGGTGGTGGTCGCGCTGTGCATCGCGCTGGTCCTCAAGACCTTCCTGGTGCAGGCGTTCTTCATCCCGTCGGGCTCCATGGAGCAGACGATCCGCATCGGCGACCGGGTCCTGGTGGACAAGCTGACCCCGTGGTTCGGCTCCGAGGTCGAGCGCGGCGAGGTCGTCGTGTTCAAGGACCCCGGAGGCTGGCTCGGCGCCGAGAACACCCGTCCCGAACCCGACCCGGTGGGGGTCAAGCAGATCAAGCAGACCCTCACGTTCATCGGCCTGCTGCCCTCGGCGGACGAGCAGGACCTGATCAAGCGGGTCATCGGAGTCGGCGGCGACACCGTGAAGTGCTGCGACGCCCGCGGCCGGATCACCGTCAACGGATCACCGCTGGACGAGCCCTACGTGAACCCGGGGAACGTTCCTTCGGAGATCCGCTTCGAGGTGCAGGTGCCCGCCGGCCGGCTCTTCGTCATGGGCGACCACCGGGCGAACTCGGCCGACTCCCGCTACCACCTCGACGAGGCCTTCCAGGGCACGATCGACGCGGAGGACGTGGTCGGCCAAGCGGTGGTCATCGCCTGGCCGTTCGGGCACTGGCGGCAGCTGGAGCAGCCCGCGACCTTCCGTATGGTGCCCGACCAGGCGCGTGCCGGACGCCGCGCGCCCCGTAGGCGCTTGCGAGCCGCGTCGGTCGCATAGTGTGTCCTCGGTCTCCCGCGCCTTCGGGAACTCTCGCTCGTTAGGGGAGGGGAGGGCCCGTGCCTCATGAGGCGCGGGCGGATTTCCGAGTTCCGACTGAGGAGTGGATGTGGGGGATGTGGCGGTAGGCGCGCGGTCCGGACGCGATGAAGGTGAAGAGCGGCCGGATGACGCCGTCGAGCGCGATGCCGCCGAGCGCGATGCGCAGGACGGCGACGCGACGGACGACGGGGCCCTCAAGCGCCCGCACCGCTCGTTCTGGAAGGAGCTGCCGCTCCTGGTCGGTATCGCCCTGATCCTCGCTCTGCTGATCAAGACCTTCCTGGTGCAGGCGTTCTCGATCCCGTCCGACTCGATGCAGAACACCCTGCAGCGGGGCGACCGGGTGCTCGTGGACAAGCTGACGCCGTGGTTCGGCTCCGAGCCCGAGCGCGGGGAGGTCGTGGTCTTCCACGACCCCGCGAACTGGCTGAGCGGGGAGCCCACCCCGGAGCCGAACGTCGCGCAGAAGGTCCTCAGCTGGATCGGCCTCATGCCGTCCGCGGAGGAGAAGGACCTGATCAAGCGGACGATCGCGATCGGCGGCGACACGGTCGAATGCAAGAAGGGCGGGCCGGTCGTCGTCAACGGCAAGGAGCTCGACGAGCCGTACATCTTCCCCGGCAACACCCCCTGCGACGACTTCCCCTTCGGTCCGATCACCGTGCCCAAGGGCAAGATCTGGGTGATGGGCGACCACCGGCAGAACTCCCAGGACTCCCGCTACCACCAGCAGGACGAGACCCGCGGGTTCGTGCCCGTCAGCGATGTCGTCGGGCGGGCCGTGGTCGTCGCGTGGCCGATCACCCGCTGGTCCACGCTGCCGGTCCCGGACACCTTCGACCAGCCGGGCATCGGCACGCAGACCGCGGCCACGGCGCTCGGTCTCGGGGCCTCCGGACTGGCTCCGGTCGGGCTCGGCCCGGCCGCTCTCGGGTTCGCCGGAGCGGTCCCGGTCGTCCTGTGGCGCAGGCGGAGGCTGACTGCCGGGCGTACCGGCAGGTAGGGTGCCGCCCAGGTCGACGATCTCCGAAGTGTGGGGGCGCTCCAATGGGCGGAACACGAGCAAAACGAGCAGGTGACGGCGGTGGCCGCGGTGCTCTCGGCAGCACGCTGTCGGGAATCGCCGTGGCCATCGGCTTTGTGCTGTTCCTGGGCGGGTTCGTGTGGGGAGCCGTCGTGTACCAGCCGTACACGGTGCCGACCGACTCGATGGTGCCCACGGTGAAGCCCGGGGACCGGGTGCTGGCACAGCGGATCGACGGCGGCGAGGTGCGCCGCGGGGACGTGGTCGTCTTCAAGGACGAGCAGTGGAGCGATTCGCCGATGGTCAAGCGGGTCGTCGGCATCGGCGGGGACACCGTCAGGTGCTGCGGCGACGGCGGCCGGCTCACCGTGAACGGCAAGGAGCTGGACGAGCCGTACATCGAGGAGGAGAAGCTCGACGTCGCGGACGCTCCTGGCGGCTCCGCCTCGCGGACGCCCTTCGAGGTGACCGTGCCCGAGGGCAACCTCTTCCTGCTGGGTGACCGGCGCGGCGCCTCCCTGGACTCCCGGGCGCACCTGCAGGAGGCCGGGCAGGGCACCGTGGCCCGCTCGGCGGTCAAGGCGCGCGTCGACGCCCTCGCGTGGCCCTCCATGTCGATGCTGGAGCGGCCGGGGACCTACGCCTCCCTCCCCGGCGGGACCTCCCGGCCGGGCCCGCTGCGCCTCCAGGTGGCCGCGGTGGTGGCCGGAGCGGCCCTGGTGCTGCTCGGAGCCGCGTACGGGCCGGTCGTACGGGTTCTCGGGCGCGGGCGGAGGCGGGAGCGGGCCGGTGTCCGCTGACGGGCCGGTGTCCGCCGACGCGCCGGGCGGGGCCGCAGGCGCTCCGCGCAAGGTGTCGCGCGTGATCCTGCTCGACCCCGAGGACCGCATCCTGCTGCTGCACGGCTTCGAGCCGGGAAACCCGGCGGACGACTGGTGGTTCACGCCGGGCGGCGGTCTGGAAGGGTCCGAGACCCGGGAGCAGGCTGCGCTGCGCGAACTCGCCGAGGAGACCGGGATCACCGCGGTGGAGCTGGGGCCGGTGCTGTGGCACCGCTACTGCTCGTTCCCCTTCGACGGGCGCCGCTGGGAACAGGACGAGTGGTACTTCCTGGCCCGGACCGGCCAGACGGCGACGGAGACGGGCGGCTTCACCGACCTGGAGCGGCGCAGCGTCTCCGGGGCCAGGTGGTGGACCTCCGAGGAACTTCTTGCGGCCCATGAGACGGTGTACCCGACCAGACTCGCAGAGCTGCTCCGCGCGCTGCTCGACGACGGTCCTCCGGGTGCGCCCGTGAACCTGGCCCCGGAAATCGTTTAGGGGCGCACGGGCCTGGCGCACAATAGGGGGACGCACGGCTGAAGGGGAACATGCCATGAGTGCCGAGGACCTCGAGAAGTACGAGACCGAGATGGAGCTGAAGCTCTATCGCGAGTACCGCGACGTCGTCGGGCTGTTCAAGTATGTGATCGAGACAGAACGCCGTTTCTACCTCACCAACGACTACGAGATGCAGGTGCACTCGGTCCAGGGCGAGGTCTTCTTCGAAGTCTCGATGGCCGACGCGTGGGTCTGGGACATGTACCGGCCGGCCCGGTTCGTCAAGCAGGTCCGGGTGCTGACCTTCAAGGACGTGAACATCGAGGAGCTCAACAAGAGCGATCTCGAGCTTCCGGGCAGCTGATCCGCCGCCGCTCCACGCCGGTCCTTCCACACGCCGGCCGCCGCCGTGCCGGGCCTCCGACGGTTCACCCGCAAGGGTGAGCGGGTTATCCACAATGCCCAGGTTGTCCACCAAGATCCACAGGCTGGACGGGGTTGCGGGACCGTCGGCGGTGGAGGTGGTGCCGGATGAACGCGAAGGGCGTGGCACAGCAGGCATTGGGGCGGTACGGCGAGGAGCTGGCGACGCGGCGGCTCACCGAGGCCGGGATGACCGTGATCGCGCGGAACTGGCGGTGCCGCAGCGGGGAGATCGACATCGTCGCCCGGGACGGGGACGCCCTCGTCGTGTGCGAGGTCAAGACCCGCAGGGCGGGGGAGTACGAGCACCCCATGGCGGCCCTGCGGCCGGGCAAGGCCGAGCGGCTCCGCCGGCTCGCCGGGCGATGGCTCGCCGATCACGGCGGGCCGCCCCCGGGCGGCGTGCGGATCGACCTGGTCGGAGTCCTGCTGCCGCGGCGCGGTGCGCCCGTGGTGGAGCACGTCAGGGGGGTGGCCTGATGGGCTTCGCGCGGGCCTGCTCGGTCGCCCTGGTCGGCGTCGACGGCGTGGTGGTGGAGGTCCAGGCCGACCTCGAACCCGGAATCGCGGCCTTCGCCCTGGTGGGGCTGCCCGACAAGACCCTGATCGAGAGCCGGGACCGGGTCCGGGCGGCCGTGGTGAACTCCGGCGCCACCTGGCCGCAGAAGAAGCTCACCGTGGGCCTCAGCCCGGCCTCGGTGCCCAAGTCGGGGGCCGGCTTCGACCTCGCCGTGGCCGCAGCGATCCTGGGCGCGGCGGAGGTGGTCGACCCCGCGGTGATCGCCGATCTCGTCCTCATCGGGGAGCTGGGCCTGGACGGCAGGGTGCGGCCCGTCCGGGGAATCCTGCCGGCCGTGCTCGCCGCCGCCGAGGCCGGATACCGGCAGGTCGTGGTCCCGCAGCAGTGCGCGGCCGAGGCCATGCTCGTCCCCGACGTCTCGGTGCTCGGCGTGCGCAGCCTGCGGCAGCTGATCGCGGTGCTGACCGGCGGGGAGGTCCCGGAGGAGGATCCGCCCGATCAGCCGGGGAGGCCCGACCCGATGCTGGCCGGGCTCGTCGTCCCGGGCGCCGGACTCGGCACGGGGGTGGCCCGGGACGGGGACGGGCGGGACTTCCCCGACCTGGCCGACGTCGCCGGTCAGCACGCCGCGCGCCGGGCGCTGGAAGTGGCTGCCGCCGGGGGCCACCACCTGTTCCTGAGCGGGCCGCCGGGCGCCGGCAAGACGATGCTGGCCGAACGGATTCCCTGGATCCTGCCCCCGCTCACCCGACAGGACTCCCTGGAGGTCACGGCCGTCCACTCGGTCGCGGGAATCCTGCCGCCGGGGGAACCGCTCGTCGTCAGGCCCCCGTACTGCGCCCCGCACCACTCGGCGACCATGCAGTCCCTGGTCGGGGGCGGGGCCGGGGTGGCCAGGCCCGGGGCGGTCTCGCTGGCCCACAAAGGGGTGCTCTTCCTCGACGAGGCCGCGGAGTTCGGGGCCAAGGCCCTGGACGCCCTGAGACAGCCGCTCGAAGCCGGGCACGTGGTCATCGCGCGGGCCGCCGGCGTGGTACGCCTGCCGGCCAGGTTCCTGATGGTCCTGGCCGCCAATCCCTGCCCCTGCGGGCGGCACACCCTGCACGGGACCGGATGCGAATGCCCGGCCTCGGTGATCCGGCGCTACCAGGCCCGGCTGTCGGGGCCGTTGCTCGACCGGGTGGACCTGCGGGTGGAGGTGGAGCCGGTCACCCGCTCCGATCTGCTGGGGCGAGGCGGGCGCGGCGAAGCCACCGCGGTGGTCGCCGACCGGGTGCGCGAAGCCCGTGACCGGGCGGTGGCCCGGCTGGCCGGCACCCCCTGGCGGATCAACGCCGAGGTGCCCGGGCACGAGCTGCGGACCCGCTGGCAGGCGGGCCCCGGGGCGCTGGCCCTGGCCGAGCGGGACCTGGAGCGCGGTCTGCTCACCGCCCGGGGGCTGGACCGGGTGCTCCGCGTCGCCTGGACGGTGGCGGACCTGCGGGGCCGTGACCGCCCCGAGGCGCTGGACGTGGCCGTCGCCCTGGAACTGCGCACCGGCATCGCCCGCGGCGCGACGGCGGCCATGGGGGCCGGATCATGACCGGGCCCGGGCCGGAGCCGGTGGAGCCGCCGGAGCCGGTGGACGTGCCGGACGGGCCGGCGCCCGGAGCGGGGGAGGCGGATCCGCGCGGTGAGGTGCTCGCGCGGGCCGCGCTGACCCGGGTGCTGGAACCCGGGGACGTGCACGGCGGGCGCTGGCTGCGCGCGTACGGGGCCGTCGGGCTGATACGCCTGCTGACCGGGCCCGAACCGCCGCCCGGGGTGCCGGACGGGGTGGGCGCCGAGCGGCTCGCCGGATACCGCGGGCGGGCCGCCCTGGCCGACCCCCGCCGGGATCTGGCGGCCGCAGCCGGGGCGGGCGGCAGGTTCGTCTGTCCCGGATCGGCGGAGTGGCCGACCCAGCTGGACGACCTCGGCGACGCCCGGCCCGTCGGGCTGTGGGTGCGGGGCCGGCCGAACCTGCGGACCTGGGCCCTGCGCTCGGTGGCCGTGGTCGGGGCCCGCGCGTGCACCCCGTACGGGGCGCACATGGCGCAGTCCCTCGCGGCCGGCCTCGCCGAGCGCGGCTGGGTGGTCGTCTCGGGAGGGGCCTACGGGATCGACGGCGCGGCCCATCGCGGGGCCCTCGGCGCCGGCGGGGCCACGGCGGCCGTGCTGGCCTGCGGGGTGGACGTCCCCTACCCGCGCGGCCACGCCGGACTGTTCGGCCGGATCGCCGCGCAGGGGCTGCTGCTCGGGGAGCTGCCGCCCGGCAGTCACCCCACGCCGAGCCGGTTCGTCCTGCGCAACCGGGTGATCGCCGCGCTGACCCGGGGCACGGTCGTCGTGGAGGCGGCCCACCGCAGCGGGTCCCTCGTCACCGCCCGGCGGGCCCAGTCGCTCGGGAGATGCACCATGGGCGTCCCCGGCCCGGCCACGAGCGGGCTCTCGGCCGGTGTGCACGAGCTGCTGCGCGGTGAGGCGGCGCTGGTCACGGACGCGGAAGAGGTCATCGAGCTGGTCGGAGCCATGGGCGAGCTGGCCCCCGAACGGCGCGGCCCGGTGGTCGCCCGGGACCTGCTGGACCGGGCCGCCGTCCGGGTGCTCGAAGCACTTCCGGCCGGGCGGCTCGCCGATCCGGCGGAGCTGGCCCTCGCGGCGGGCGTCGGCACCGATGAAGTCATCGGCAGACTGTACGAACTTCACTCTCTGGGGTTCGTCGAACGGCAGGGCGACGGCTGGCAGTTGGCCCCGCGACGGCCGACGGGAGGCATACAAACCGGAGTCACCCGGCGAGGCGGTCGTTGACCTGGGGAGTTCCGGTGAAAGAGTGAAGCCGATGAGAGACGCGGTCTTCCCGGTGGCAGTCGCCGGGACCGTGCGCCCGGCGCCGGTCCCGGGTCGCCCGCGCGAGTCGGGTCGCCTTCGAGGGTCCGTGCCATCCCGTACTCTTCGCGCACCGCGACACTTCCGTCACGCTACGCTCCCAAGGAATCCGGCTCCGGCAAAGGCGAAGCATGCCCCAGCACACCTCAGGGTCCGACCGCGCTGCGGTGCCCCCCGCTGCGCGCAGCAGCGAGCGGTCCACCGCGCCTTCGTCCCTGGAGGTGCTGTGGCGCTCGTACAAGGACTCGGGTGACGAGCGGCTGCGGGAGCAGCTGATCCTGCACTACTCACCCCTCGTGAAGTACGTGGCCGGAAGGGTCAGCGTCGGCCTGCCGCCCAATGTGGAGCAGGCCGACTTCGTCTCTTCCGGGGTCTTCGGACTCATCGACGCCATCGAGAAGTTCGACATCGAGCGGTCCATCAAGTTCGAGACGTACGCGATCACCCGCATCCGGGGAGCGATGATCGACGAGCTGCGGGCGCTGGACTGGATCCCCCGCTCGGTGCGCCAGAAGGCGAGGGCCGTGGAGCGGGCCTACGCCACGCTGGAGGCCCAGCTGCGGCGCACCCCGACCGAGGGTGAGGTCGCCGGCGAGATGGGCATCGGGGTGGAGGAACTCCACGCGGTGTTCAGTCAGTTGTCGCTGGCGAACGTGGTCGCCCTGGAGGAACTGCTGCACGTCGGCGGAGAGGGCGGTGACCGCCTCTCCCTGATGGACACCCTGGAGGACACCGCCGCCGACAACCCGGTGGAGGTCGCCGAGGACCGGGAGTTGCGGCGGTTGCTGGCGCGGGCCATCAACACGCTGCCCGAGCGGGAGAAGACGGTGGTGACCCTCTACTACTACGAGGGCCTCACGCTCGCCGAGATCGGCAACGTGCTCGGCGTGACCGAGAGCCGCGTCAGCCAGATCCACACCAAGTCGGTGCTGCAGCTGCGGGCGAAGCTGGCGGACGTCGGGCGCTGAGCCGGGTCGGGCGCTCGAAGGTCTTGCGGGACGTCCGTAGAGTGGACGCGTGCCCAGGATTCGAGCGGCCTCCGTGGCCGAGCACCGGTCGATGCAGCGCGGGGCCCTGTTGGACGCCGCGCGTTCCCTCCTGTCCGAAGGGGGGACGGAAGCGCTGACCTTCCCCGCCCTCGCCGAGAGGACCGGCCTCGCCCGGTCCTCCGTGTACGAGTACTTCCGCTCGCGCGCCGCCGTCGTCGAAGAGCTCTGCGCGGTGGACTTCCCCGTGTGGGCCGCCGAGATCGAGGCGGCGATGTCCGAGGCGCAGACGCCCGAGGCGAAGATCGAGGCGTACGTCCGCAGCCAGCTGGGGCTGGTGGGGGACCGCCGGCACCGGGCCGTGGTGGCGATCTCGGCGAGCGAGCTGGACGCCGGGGCGCGCGAGAAGATCCGTGCGGCGCACGGGGGGCTCGTCGCGATGATCGTGGAGGCGTTGGCGGCTCTCGGGCAGGCGGAGCCGCGGCTCGCGGCGATGCTGCTGCAGGGGGTGGTGGACGCTGCCGTCCGCCGGATCGAGGCGGCCTCGGGCGAGGACCCGTCGGTGGTCACGGACGCGGCCGTGGCCATGGCCCTGCGGGGCGTCGGGGGCTAGGCCGTCTCAAGCGCCGCCGGGGCTCAGGGGGAGCAGGCGGGGGGTCGGGTGGGGGAGGAGGGTCAGGGGGTTGAGGTAGGCCTCGGACCGCAGGAGGCCCCAGTGGAGGCACGGGACCGGGCAGTGGGATCCGGTCGTGAGGAGGGCCACCACCTGGCCCGTCGTGACCTCGGCTCCCTCCGCCACCAGCGGGCGGACCGGTTCGTACGTCGTGCGCAGGCCGTTCGGGAGGGTCAGCGAGAGGACTCCGCGTCCCGCGACCGGGCCCGCGTAATGGACCCGGCCCGGGCCGACGGCGTGCACCTCCGCGCCCACCGGGGCCGCCAGGTCCACGCCGCGGTGGCCCGCCGCGTACGGGGTCGGGGGCGGGTCCCACCACCGGAGCACGGTCAGGGGCGCGGGCAGGGGGCGGGCCCCCGGGGCGGCCGGAGTGCCCGGTGGCGCCGGCGCGGCGGTGAGGGACAGGGTCAGGAGCAGGGTGAGCAGGAGTGCCGTCATGGCGCCCAGGGTCCCGCCCGGGGGCGGCCCGCCGCCGGGCCTGTGGACAACCGGAGGGCTGTGGACAACCGCGTCGTCCGGCATACCGCCGGGTCCCGTACACTTCTTGTGGCGATCCGGGTCACCGGGTCGACTTCGCACGCCCCAGCACCGGCCGCTCAGGCCAGGTGACAGCGTCTCTCGGTCCCCTCTGCGGGGGCAGGGCGCGACAGGGGCGTCAGGAACCAAACCGAGAAACAAGGAGATGGCCATGGCCGTCGTAACGATGCGGGAGCTGCTGGAAAGCGGCGTCCACTTCGGTCACCAGACCCGCCGCTGGAACCCGAAGATGAAGCGCTTCATCTTCACGGAGCGCAACGGCATCTACATCATCGACCTGCTCCAGTCGCTGTCGTACATCGACCGCGCCTACGAGTTCGTGAAGGAGACCGTCGCCCACGGCGGTTCCATCATGTTCGTCGGTACCAAGAAGCAGGCCCAGGAGGCCATCGCCGAGCAGGCGACGCGCGTTGGTATGCCGTACGTCAACCAGCGCTGGCTGGGTGGCATGCTCACCAACTTCTCCACCGTCTACAAGCGCCTTCAGCGTCTGAAGGAGCTTGAGGCGATCGACTTCGACGACGTCGCCGCGTCGGGTCTCACCAAGAAGGAGCTCCTGGTCCTCTCCCGCGAGAAGACCAAGCTGGAGAAGACCCTCGGTGGTATCCGCGAGATGTCGAAGGTCCCCAGCGCCGTCTGGATCGTCGACACCAAGAAGGAGCACATCGCCGTCGGTGAGGCGCGCAAGCTCCACATCCCGGTCGTCGCGATCCTCGACACCAACTGCGACCCCGACGAGGTCGACTACAAGATCCCGGGCAACGACGACGCGATCCGCTCCGTCACCCTGCTCACCCGCGTGATCGCCGACGCCGTCGCCGAGGGCCTCATCGCCCGTTCCGGTGCCGCCACTGGCGACTCGAAGCCGGGCGAGAAGGCCGCCGCCGAGCCGCTCGCCGAGTGGGAGCGCGACCTCCTCGAGGGCGAGAAGAAGGCCGACGACGCTGAGGCCGCCCCGGCCGAGGCCGCTGTCGAGACCCCCGCCGCCGAGGCCGAGGCCGCTCCGGCCGAGGCCGTCGTCGAGGCTCCGGCCGCCGACGCCGAGCAGGCCTGACCCACTGAGAGCGCCCGGCGTTCACGCGCCGGGCACTCGCAGCACGGACGATGACGGCGGGGGAGCCGCGCCAAAAGCGCGCTCCTCCGCCGTTCACCCGTAGATCTACGACTTCGAGAGAGAATCACAGACTCATGGCGAACTACACCGCCGCTGACGTCAAGAAGCTCCGCGAGCTCACCGGCGCCGGCATGCTGGACTGCAAGAACGCGCTGGTCGACTCCGACGGTGACGTCGACAAGGCCGTCGAGGCGCTCCGTATCAAGGGTCAGAAGGGCGTCGCCAAGCGCGAGGGCCGTTCTGCCGAGAACGGTGCCGTCGTCTCCCTGATCGCCGACGACAACACCTCCGGTGTCATCGTCGAGCTGAAGTGCGAGACGGACTTCGTCGCCAAGGGCGACAAGTTCCTGGCCGTCGCCAACCAGCTCGCCGCGCACGTCGCCGCGACCTCCCCGGCCGACCTCGAGGCGCTCCTGGCGTCCGAGATCGAGGCCGGCAAGACCGTCACCGCTTTCGTCGACGAGGCCAACGCCAACCTCGGCGAGAAGATCGTCCTGGACCGCTTCGCGCAGTTCACCGGCGGTTACGTCGCGGACTACATGCACCGCACGATGCCCGACCTGCCGTTCCAGATCGGCGTCCTGGTCGAGCTCGACAAGCCCAACGCCGAGGTCGCCCGCGGCATCGCGCAGCACATCGCCGCCTTCGCGCCGAAGTGGCTCTCCAAGGAAGACGTCCCCGCCGACGTCGTCGAGTCCGAGCGTCGCGTGGCCGAAGAGGTCACCCGCGCCGAGGGCAAGCCCGAGGCCGCTCTGCCGAAGATCGTCGAGGGTCGTGTCAACGGCTTCTTCCGCGACAACACGCTGCTCGGCCAGGCGTACGCCCTGGACGCCAAGAAGTCCGTCCAGAAGGTTCTGGACGAGGCCGGTGTCACCCTGGTGCGCTTCTCGCGCATCAAGGTCGGCATCTGAGTCCGTCCGTACGCGACGGACACCGGACCCCGGTAGGGTCTGAAGCAGTCGTCCGCGTCCGCGCAGGACGACCGCAGATCTGACGAGGAGGCCATTGCCGTAGAGGGAACCGCGAGGACCCACCGGCAATGGCCTTCTTCGTATGTGCACGAGGAGATCTCCATGAATCAGGGCGTGGACACCCACACCGCTTCCGACGACAAGAGCGACCAGGACAAGAAGGGCCGCCGCTTCATGCTGAAGCTGTCGGGCGAGGCCTTCTCCGGTGGTGGAGGACTGGGCGTCGACCCCGACGTCGTCCACGCCATCGCGCGTGAGATCGCCGCGGTGGTCCGCGACGGCGCGGAGATCGCCGTCGTGATCGGCGGCGGCAACTTCTTCCGCGGCGCCGAACTCCAGCAGCGCGGCATGGACCGGGCCCGGTCCGACTACATGGGCATGCTCGGCACCGTCATGAACTGCCTCGCCCTCCAGGACTTCCTGGAGAAGGAGGGCATCGACTCCCGGGTCCAGACCGCCATCACCATGGGCCAGGTCGCCGAGCCGTACATCCCGCTGCGCGCGGTGCGCCACCTGGAGAAGGGCCGCGTCGTCATCTTCGGCGCCGGCATGGGCATGCCCTACTTCTCCACCGACACCACGGCCGCCCAGCGCGCCCTGGAGATCGACGCGGAAGCCCTGCTCATGGGCAAGAACGGTGTCGACGGGGTCTACGACTCGGACCCCAAGAAGAACCCGGACGCCGTGAAGTTCGACGCGCTGGAATACAGCGAGGTGCTCTCCCGCGACCTCAAGGTCGCCGATGCCACCGCCATCACGCTGTGCCGCGACAACAAGCTGCCGATCCTGGTCTTCGAGCTGCTGGCCGAGGGCAACATCGCCCGCGCCGTCAAGGGTGAGAAGATCGGCACGCTCGTGAGCGACCAGGGCACCCGGGCCTGAGCACTCCGGGACCGAGCACACCGCCGCCGGTTCGCACCCCGCCGGGCCGAACCGGCCCCGCCCGCCTGAACCATCCATTTCTGACATGCAGGAGCACGTGGTGACCGAAGAGATCCTCCTCGAGGCCGAGGAGAAGATGGAAAAGGCCGTCGTCGTCGCCAAGGAAGACTTCGCCGCGATTCGCACCGGTCGTGCGCACCCGGCGATGTTCAACAAGATCGTGGCGGAGTACTACGGCGCCATCACGCCCATCAACCAGCTGGCCTCGTTCTCGGTGCCCGAGCCGCGCATGGCCGTCGTGACCCCGTTCGACAAGAGCGCCCTGCGCAACATCGAGCAGGCCATCCGCGACTCCGACCTGGGCGTCAACCCCAGCAACGACGGCAGCATCATCCGGGTGACCTTCCCCGAGCTGACGCAGGAGCGCCGCAAGGAGTACGTCAAGGTCGCGCGCACCAAGGCCGAGGACTCCAAGGTCTCGATCCGCGCCGTCCGCCGCAAGGCCAAGGACGCCCTCGACAAGCTCGTCAAGGACAAGGAAGCCGGCGAGGACGAGGTGCGCCGCGCCGAGAAGGAGCTCGACGACACCACCGCGAAGTACGTCGCGCAGGTGGACGAGCTGCTCAAGCACAAGGAAGCCGAGCTCCTCGAAGTCTGATGAACGACTCTTCCTGGCAGCCGGAGCCGGTTCCGGCGGGTCCCGCATACGATGCGCAGGTGGGCCCGCACACTCGGCCCATGCCCATCGTGCCCGATGCCGCCGGCCGTGACTTCGACGACCGGGAAGCACGCGATCGGGGGGCCGCCGCTGACGGCGGCTCCCTCTTCCGCGCCGAGACGCCGCCGCAGGAGCCCATGCCCAGCCCCCCGCCGCCCCCGCCTTCGCAGGCACCGCAGGACGCCTCCCCACCGCCTCAGAAGAAGCGTGCGGGGCGGGACCTGCGTGCCGCCATAGGGGTCGGCGTCGGCCTCGGCGCGGTGATCTTCGCTTCGCTGTTCATCGTCAAGGCGGTCTTCGTCGGCGTCGTCGTCGTCGCGGTCGTCGTGGGGCTGTGGGAGCTCACCTCCCGGCTCCAGGAGAAGAAGGGCATCAAGGCCCCGCTGGTCCCCCTGGCGATCGGCGGCGCGGCGATGGTCATCGCCGGCTACGTCCGCGGAGCCGAGGGCGCCTGGGTGGCCATGGCCCTGACGGCTCTGGCGGTCCTGGTCTGGCGGATGACCGAACCGCCCGAGGACTACCTCAAGGACGTCACCGCGGGCGTCTTCGCGGCGTTCTACGTACCGTTCCTGGCCACCTTCGTCGCGATGCTGCTCACCGCCGACGACGGGCCGCAGCGCGTGGTGACCTTCCTGGTCCTGACCGTGGTCAGCGATACCGGGGCCTACGCGGTGGGCTGGCGCTTCGGCAAGACCAAGCTCGCCCCGCGCATCAGCCCCGGAAAGACCCGCGAGGGGCTCTTCGGAGCAGTGGCCTTCGCGATGGCGGCCGGCGCGCTGTGCATGGAGTTCATGATCGACGGGGGCGCCTGGTGGCAGGGCCTGCTGCTGGGCCTGGCCGTGGCGGTCAGCGCCACGCTGGGAGACCTCGGCGAGTCGATGATCAAGCGTGACCTCGGCATCAAGGACATGGGCACGCTGCTGCCGGGCCACGGCGGCATCATGGACCGGCTGGACTCCCTGCTTCCGACGGCCCCGGTGGTCTGGCTGCTGCTGGCGGCCTTCGTCGGCACCGGCTGACCTGCGAAAAGGCGCCCGTACAGGCCGGGCGGTTACTCTTGGAAGGCGCGCTGCTTCTGCGGCGCGCCTTTCGTCTTACAAGGAGTACCTGCCATGGCCCGCCCTGTTCCGGGAGAGCTCACTTTCGTCGCCCCCCGTGGAGCGAAGAAGCCGCCCCGGCACCTCGCCGACCTCACCCCCGAGGAGCGCCGGGAGGCCGTCGCCGCGATCGGCGAGAAGCCGTTCCGGGCCAAGCAGCTCTCCCAGCACTACTTCGCCCGGTACGCGCACGACCCGGCCGAGTGGACCGACATCCCGGCGGGCTCGCGCGAGAAGCTCCGCGACGAGCTGCTGCCGGACCTGATGAGCGTCATCCGCCACATCTCCTGCGATGACGACACCACCCGCAAGACCCTGTGGAAGCTGCACGACGGCACGCTCGTCGAGTCCGTGCTGATGCGCTACCCGGACCGGGTCACCATGTGCATCTCCTCGCAGGCCGGCTGCGGCATGAACTGCCCGTTCTGCGCCACCGGCCAGGCGGGTCTGGACCGCAACCTGTCCACCGCCGAGATCGTGCACCAGATCGTCGACGGCATGCGCGCCCTGCGCGACGGCGAGGTCCCGGGCGGGCCCGCCCGGCTGTCGAACATCGTCTTCATGGGCATGGGCGAGCCGCTCGCCAACTACAACCGCGTCGTCGGGGCCATCCGCCGCCTCACCGACCCGGAGCCCGACGGCCTGGGGCTGTCCCAGCGCGGGATCACCGTCTCCACCGTCGGCCTGGTCCCGGCCATGCTGCGCTTCGCGGACGAGGGCTTCAAGTGCCGCCTCGCCGTCTCGCTGCACGCGCCGGACGACGAGCTGCGCGACACGCTGGTCCCCGTGAACACCCGCTGGAACGTCCGCGAGGTGCTCGGCGCGGCCTGGGAGTACGCGGAGAAGTCCGGCCGCCGGATCTCCATCGAGTACGCCCTGATCCGCGACATCAACGACCAGGCCTGGCGCGGAGACCTGCTCGGCAAGCTCCTCAAGGGCAAGCGCGTGCACGTCAACCTGATCCCGCTCAACCCGACGCCGGGCTCGAAGTGGACCGCCTCGCGGCCCGAGGACGAGAAGGCGTTCGTGGAGGCCATCGCCCGCCACGGAGTGCCGGTGACCGTACGCGACACCCGTGGTCAGGAGATCGACGGCGCGTGCGGGCAGCTGGCGGCTTCGGAGCGCTAGCTTCCGCTTTTGGCCGGACGTATTCGGCCACGGGGTACCCTGTGGCCGAACCAATTTCATATTCCGACAGGGGAGCGCCACAGCGCTGAGAGTGCGGGACCGTCATCCGCAGACCCTCTGAACCTCGCCCCGGTCATTCGGGGTAGGAAGTTCGGTCATCACTCAAGCTGTTGCGCCCTGCCCGGCGTCCGCTCCCAACAGAGCGCCGGGCAGGGCCGCGTCTTCTCCTGGACATCCCAGGAGGAATCAACCAGTGAGCACCACCAAGAAGCTCGCGGGCGTCGCGCTCGCGGCCGCGCTCGGCGTCAGCACGCTCAGCGCCTGTGGCGGCGGCGACGCCAAGGACAAGTCCGCGGGCGCGACCGACGCCCCCAAGAGCAAGACGATCACCCTCGTCTCGCACGACTCCTTCAACGTGACCGAAGCGGTCCTCAAGGAGTTCGAGCAGCAGAGCGGCTACACCGTCAAGGTCCTGAAGTCGGGCGACGCCGGCGCCGCGCTGAACCAGGAGATCCTGACCAAGGGCTCCCCGCGCGGCGACGTCTTCTTCGGCGTGGACAACACCCTGCTCTCCCGCGCCCTCGACAACGGCATCTTCACGCCGTACGAGGCCAAGGGCCTGGCCGACGTGAAGCCCGAGTACGTGCTCGACAAGGAGCACCGGGTCACCCCGGTCGACTCCGGCGACATCTGCGTCAACTACGACAAGGCCTACTTCGCGGACAAGAAGATCGCCCCGCCGCAGACGCTGGACGACCTGATCAAGCCGGAGTACAAGAACCTGCTGGTCACCGAGAACGCCGCGACCTCCTCGCCCGGCCTCGGATTCCTCCTCGCCTCCGTCGGCAAGTACGGCGAGGACGGCTGGACGAGCTACTGGAGCAAGCTGAAGGCCAACGGCGTCGAGGTCGTCGACGGCTGGGAGCAGGCCTACAACGAGCGCTTCTCCGGCTCGGCGGGCGGCAAGAAGGCCAAGGGCGACCGCCCGCTGGTCGTCTCCTACGCCTCCAGCCCGCCGGTCGAGGTGCTCTACGGCGAGCCGCAGCCGGCCGAGGCCCCGACGGGCGTCGCGACCGGTACCTGCTTCCGGCAGACCGAGTTCGCGGGCCTGCTCAAGGGCGCGAAGAACGAGGAGGGCGGCAAGGCGCTCCTGGACTTCCTGATCTCCAAGAAGTTCCAGGAGGACATGCCGCTCCAGATGTTCGTGAACCCGGTGACCAAGGACGCCAAGCTGCCCGAGCTGTTCACCAAGCACGGCGTCGTGATCGAGAAGCCTTCGAGCGTCGCCCCGGACGCCATCGCGAAGAACCGTGACCAGTGGGTCAAGACGTGGTCGACGCTCGTCGTGAAGTAGGACGAATGCCCTCCTCGACGAAGGAGAGGGGCGCACCGAAGGAGAGCGGGCGGGCCACGCTCGTCAGACTCGGTCTGATGGCCGTCCCGCTCCTCTTCTTCGGGCTGTTCTTCGCCTATCCCGTCGCCGCGATCGTCGGGCGCGGGCTCAAGACCGACACCGGCTGGCAGTTCGGCCGGATCGGCGAGGTGCTGGCCCGGCCCGACATCGCCGAGGTGCTCTGGTTCACCACCTGGCAGGCGCTCGCCTCGACGGCGCTCACGCTCCTGATCGCACTCCCCGGCGCGTACGTCTTCGCGCGCTTCGACTTCCCCGGCAAACAGCTGCTGCGGGCGCTCGTGACGGTGCCGTTCGTCCTGCCGACCGTCGTGGTCGGCACCGCCTTCCTGGCACTCGTGGGACGGGGCGGCCTGCTGGACGAGGTGTGGGGGATCCGCCTCGACACGACCGTGTGGGCCATCCTGCTGGCCCACGTCTTCTTCAACTACGCCGTCGTCATCCGCACGGTCGGCGGACTGTGGGCCCAACTGGACCCGCGCCAGGAAGAAGCCGCCCGGGTCCTGGGCGCCGGGCGGTTCGCCGCCTGGCGCCGGGTGACCCTGCCCGCGCTCGGCCCGGCCGTGGCCGCCGCCTCGCTGATGGTGTTCCTGTTCACCTTCACCTCCTTCGGCGTCGTGCAGATCCTCGGCGGGCCCTCGTACTCCACCCTGGAGGTGGAGGTCTACCGGCAGACCGCGCAGCTCCTGGACCTGCCGACGGCCGCTGTGCTGACGATGGTCCAGTTCGCCGCCGTCGGCGCGATCCTCGGCGTGCACTCCTGGACCGTGCGCAAGCGGGAGACAGCCCTGCGCCTCGTCGACCCCGGGCGGACCACGCACCGGCCGCGCGGCCGGTCGCAGCGCACCCTGCTCGGCGGGGTGCTCCTGACGGTGGCGCTGCTGATCGTGCTCCCGCTCGGCGTGCTCGTGGAACGCTCCCTCGACGCCCCCGGCGGCTACGGCTTCGGCTTCTACCGGGCGCTGCAGGAAGTGGGCGCCGGCGGCGGGACCTTCCTCGTGCCCCCGCTCGAGGCGATCTGGAACTCCCTCCAGTACGCACTGGCCGCCACCGCCATCGCGCTGGTCGTCGGCGGTCTCGCGGCAGCGGCGCTGACCCGGCGCGAAGGCCGCTTCGTACGCGGCTTCGACGCCCTGCTGATGCTCCCGCTCGGGGTGTCGGCCGTGACCGTCGGCTTCGGCTTCCTCATCACCCTCGACGAGCCGCCGCTGGACCTGCGGACCTCGTGGATCCTGGTGCCGCTGGCGCAGGCGCTGGTGGGCGTGCCCTTCGTCGTACGGACCATGCTGCCCGTCCTGCGGGCGGTCGACGGCCGGCTGCGGGAGGCCGCCGCCGTGCTCGGCGCCTCCCCGCTGCGGGCCTGGCGGGAGGTGGACCTGCCGATGGTGCGGCGGGCCCTGCTGATCGCGGCCGGCTTCGCCTTCGCCGTGTCCCTCGGGGAGTTCGGGGCGACCGTCTTCATCGCGCGGCCGGACCATCCGACGCTGCCGGTCGCCGTGGCGCGGCTGCTGGGCCGGGCGGGGGAGATGAACTACGGGCAGGCGATGGCCCTGAGCACGATCCTGATGCTGGTGTGCGCGGTGTCCCTGCTGGCGCTGGAGCGGCTGCGACCCGACAAGACCTCCGGAGAATTCTGATGACCCTGCTTCAGCTGGAAGGGGTTTCGGTCCGCTTCGGCGAGCGCGCGGTCGTCGACTCCGTGGACCTGGCCGTCGCCGAGCACGAGACTGTGTGCGTGCTCGGGCCGAGCGGGAGCGGCAAGTCCACCCTGCTGCGGGTCGTGGCCGGGCTCCAGTCCGTCTCGGACGGGCGGGTGCTGCTCGGTGGCGCCGACCAGGCCGGGGTGCCCGTGCACCGGCGGGGGGTGGGCCTGATGTTCCAGGACCACCAGCTGTTCCCGCACCGCGACGTGGGCGGGAACGTCGCGTTCGGGCTGCGGATGCGGGGCTCCGGGCGGGCGCCGAAGCGGTCCTACGAGGCCCGGGTCGCGGAGCTCCTGGAACTGGTCGGGCTCCCCGGGGCGCAGGGCCGCGCGGTGGCCTCGCTCTCCGGCGGCGAACAGCAGCGGGTCGCGCTGGCCCGGGCGCTGGCGCCGTCGCCGCGGGTGCTGATGCTGGACGAGCCGCTCGGGCAGCTGGACCGGGGGCTGCGCGAGCGGCTCGTCGTGGAGCTGCGGGGGCTGTTCGCGAGGCTGGGGACCACCGTGCTGGCCGTCACGCACGACCAGGGCGAGGCGTTCGCGCTGGCCGACCGGGTGGTCGTGATGCGCGACGGGCGGATCGCGCAGGCGGGGACTCCGCTGGAGGTGTGGGAGCGGCCGGCTTCGGAGTTCGTGGCGCGGTTCCTGGGCTTCGAGAACGTGGTGCCGGCGGCGCTTTCGGAGGGGGTGGCCGTGACCCCTTGGGGGAAGGTCCCCGTACCGGCCGGGTCTCCGGAAGGGGAGCGGCGTGTCCTGATCCGGCCGGCGGGTGTCGTGCTGTCGGCCGAGGGGCTGGGCTGCGAAGTCGTCTCCCGGACCTTCCGGGGCACGCACGTCGCGCTGCTGCTGCGGCCGGAAGTGGGGCCCGAGCTGGAGGCGGAGTGCGGGCTGGTCGGGGCGCCCGCCGTGGGGGACCGGGTCGCTGTGACCTTCGCTCCGGCCGAAGTCGTCGTCCTGCCGGGGGAGTAGGGGCGGCCGCTGTGCGGAGCCTTCCCCCACCCCCCCCCATCCCGAAAACGGGGCGCCGCCCCGCGCCCCCGGGCCGCCCG
>NZ_JBSGXB010000092.1:0-23692 GCF_053609185.1 Streptomyces sp. NPDC054956
GGTGTGGCCGCGCCGCAAAGGCCGGCGGGGGTGGATGTGGCCGCGCCTCGTACGCCGGTGGGGCTGGGTGTGGCCCGCCGGGCTTACCTGAGTTCCGACTTCTTCTGCCAATCCGCCCACGACAGGTTCCACTCGCCGAAGCCGTTTCCTGCTGCCACCGTTTCCTTGCCGCCCGTGACGTCGAAGACGTCGCCGACCTGGGCCTGGTCGTAGAACCACGTGGCGTCCGCCGTCTTCATGCCGATGCAGCCGTGGCTACGGTTCGCCGAGCCTATGTAGCCCTCCGCCCATTCGGCCTGGTGCGCGTACGTGCCCGAGACCGTCAGTTTCATCGACTTGTGCACCTGCTGGTCGTAGCCGGTCAGGCCGACCGACGCGGCCGTCATCCGGATCGTGCCCTCCTTGCCCATCAGGGTCATCTTCCCGCTCCAGGTCGGGGTGCTCGCCGGATCGCCCGCCGTGATCGGGACGGACTTCACCGTCTCGCCGTCACGCTCCAGCGTCAGCTCGTGGTGCGCGATGTCCACCTTGGCCACCTGACTCCTGCCAATGGTGAAGGAGGTCGCGTACGACTTCGCCAGGTACCGGCCGCCGCCGGTGTCCACCCCCGACAGCGGGGCCTCCAGCGTCACCCGCGTGCCCGGCTTCCAGTACTCCTTGGGCCGCCAGTCCACCCGGTCCTTGCCGGTCGCCGTCTCCTTCAGCCAGCCCCACGCGCCCTCGGTGCCGTTGCTCGTGGTCACCTTCAGCCGGCGCTCGACCGCGGCCTTGTTCTTCACCGGGTGGTCGAAGGTGAGCGAGAGCGGCTGGCCCACGCCCACGGTCGTCCCGCCCGCCGGAAGCACGGTCACCGTCTCCGTCCGGTCCTTCGAGGGCTTCAGCGTGCGGAAGGAGGATGCGGAGGAGGTCTCCTTCCCGTCCTCGGAGGCGGCGGTCGCCCGCACCTTGTACTCGGTGTCCACCGCGAAGCCGTCCTTCGGCGTGAACGCGCCGTCCTTCAACGTCCCTTCCGCCGGCTTCCCGTCGGGTCCGGTCACGGTCACCGTCGTCAGCGTGCCGTGCTCCACCCGCACCGTGACCGGCTCCTCCGGCTTGACGTCCCGCGCTCCGTCGGCCGGTACGAGACCCACCGCCGCGGCGGGCTTCGCCTCCGCCGCGGAGCCTCCGCCGCCCGCCACGCCGCCCGCTCCGCCGCCCCCACACGCCGTCAGGGGCAGCGCGAGCAGGGCGAGCAGGGGAACCGCGGGGGTGAATGCCTTGCGCATGGGTACGCGAACCTCCAAGTAGAGCCGGGGTCTTCGGCCCGGGACGCACGGTAGGAGGCCGCCCCGGCCGCCCTCGGTTTCGGTCGGGACGGAATTCGGGACGATCAAGGACTTAAGTCCTGCAACACGGAATTTATGGGCCATTCGGCTGGAACCCCTCATCCCTGACCGGCGTCCTGACCAGTGCGAGCTCACAAGGCGGACACCGATTGGGGAGTTGAGACAGCACATGGGGTTCATGGCGCGCACGCACATGCAGGGCATACGGGCACGGATGGCCGTCGTAGGGGCGGCCGTGGCGGTGGCCGGGACGGTGTGGGGGGTGACGACCATCGTCGACCCGGGCCACGACACCCGCCACGAGAACGTCTCCCGGCAGACGGACGACCCCGCCAAGGGCGGCGCCACCGACCCGCAGACGCCCGCGAACCCGGGACGGCAGGTCCCCGACGGCATAGCCCACGCGTCGGAGAGCGGCGGCGACGCGGTCAACATCACCATCGACGACGGGCCCGACCCCAAGTGGACCCCGAAGGTGCTGGAGGTCCTCGCGAAGTACGACGTGAAGGCGACCTTCTGCATGATCGGCCCGCAGGCCAAGGCCAACCCCGACCTGGTCAAGAAGGTCGTCGCGGGCGGTCACCGGCTCTGCGACCACACCATGGACCACAACACCGGGATGGACAAGAAGCCCTTCGAGTACCAGCGTCAGCAGATCCTCGACGCGAAGAAGCTGATCGAGGACGCGGCCGGCGGCGGGGCCAAGGTGGACTACTACCGGGCCCCCGGCGGTGCGTTCACCCCCGAGAGCCGGGCCCTGGCCGCCGCCAACGGGATGCGGCCGCTGGGCTGGAACATCGACACCAAGGACTTCACGACGCCGGGCACCGCCGCGATCGTCAACACGGTCAAGAGCGAGATCAAGAACGGCCCGACGGTCCTCTTCCACGACGGCGGCGGCAACCGCGCCCAGACCGTCGAGGCCCTCGACCAGGTCCTGGCCTGGCTGAAGGCGGAGGGCCGGCCCACCGGCTTCCCGGTGGTCACCGGTCCCAGCGCCTGACCCGCCTCCAGTGCCCCGGTGCTCCGGCCCGGCCGGCGGCCGTCCCGGCGGTCCGCGTACGGAATCTCGTACGGGTGAAAGCGCGCCCGGCCTCGTTCCGGCCCGCCGGAGGGCCCCGTTGGTCCGGGCATGAAGCGCACCCGCATCGCCGCTCTCGCCCTCGCCACCGCCGCGGCGGCCCTCGCCCCCGCCCTCTGTCAGGGAGCCGCCACCGCCGCGGACGGCACGGCGTACCTCCAGGACCCGAGCGGAGGGGAGAAGGCGATGAAGTCGATGTGGACCAAGGACGACATGCACAAGGTGGAGGCGCAGTTCAGGTTCCAGCCCGGCATCCGCTACAAGACGGTGACCCGGCCCGGCCCCAAGGGTGCCGAGGACTACGAGCGCCAGGTCCCCGACCCGAAGACCCTGTCCTGGGAGCCGGGGTACGAGTTCGCGTGGTCGGTCGCCGACTCGCAGGGAGTGAAGAAGGTGCTGACCACCAAGGACGGCACGCATCCGATCGTCGTGCACGCGGTGCTGCGCGGCGCGAACCGCGCCAAGGCCGCCGAGGTGCACCAGGAGCTGAAGAACCGTAAGGCGACGGGCCGTACGAAGGTGCCCGGCGGGAAGCGCATCGCATGCGACACCGGGAAGTACACGGTGGACTGGTCGGTCACCCGCACCGGCTACGGCACCCTCACCGGCTCCCTGACCTGGGACTCCAGCTGCGAGCAGTACCGTACGGCGTTCACCCCGCAGAACCAGGGCGCGAGCTAGGCCGTGGGCCGGCCGCCCCGCGCACCTTGTGGGTGCGCGGCGGGCGACTGGGCCGGGGCCTCGGATCGAAGGCCGTAACAGCCATGATGCCGCGCGGGATGGGGGGCGGCAGGAGGCGGAAGTCCCGTGTCGTCAGGGTCCTTCAGAGGGATTTCCGGGGGCGGCAGGAGGCGTCAGTGCTTCTTGCCGGCCTCGCGCGCCTTCGTGGCGATCTCCTCCAGGACGGCCTTGGGCTCGCCGCCCGGGTCCACAGCCCGGCCGATGTTGCGCTTGATGGTGTCGCTGACCGTCACCCAGGCCGGGTCGTTGACCGGGTAGAGCTGGGCGCTGCGCAGGGCGGTCAGGAACTCGGTGTCGCTCTTGTCCATGCCGCCGTTGCCGCCCACGCTGCGGGAGGCCGAGACGGTGGACGGCAGCAGGTGGTAGCGGCCGGCGAAGTCCGAGAGGTTCTTGTCCTGGTAGACGAAGTCCAGGAACTTGCCGATCTCCTCGCGGTGGCCGTTCTGCTTGAACGCCATCATCCAGTCGGCCACGCCGACGGTCGGCGGGACCTCGCCGGAGCCGAGGGTGTCCGAGACCGGCATGGCCACGGGGCGGACGTCGATGCCCTTGGCGCGCGCCTCGTGGACGAGCGAGGGGTAGCCGTTGACCATGCCGACCTCTCCGCGCGTGAAGGCGGCGAAGGCATCGGCGCGGTTGAGCTGGGACGGCGGAGTGGGGCCGAGCAGCCCGGGGGCGACCAGGTTCTCCTTGATCCACTTGAACGTGTAGATGTTCTGGTCGGAGGCCAGGCTGTAGTTGCCGCTGTTGTCGGCGTAGCCGCCGCCGTTGCTGAGCTCCCAGATCATCGCCTCGGCGTGCGCCTCCTCCGGGCCCAGCGGCATGGCGTACGGGTACTTCACGCCCTTGGCCTTGAGCGCCGTGGCGGCGGCCTTGAGGTCCGACCAGGTCTTGGGGGTCTCCTTGATGCCCGCCTGCTTGAACAGGGTCTCGTTGATGAAGAGCAGGCGGCTGCTCGCGACGAAGGGCAGGCCGTAGAGGGTGTTGCGGACGGAGCCGGCCTCGGCGAGGGGCGCGAGGAAGTTCGCTTCGGCGGTGACCGAGAGGAGTTCGTCCGCCGAATAGAGCTTGCCCTGTGCCGCGAAGTCCGAGTAACCGCCCATGAGGGCCATGTCCGGCGCGTTGCCGGCCTTGACCATGCGGGAGACCTCACGGTCGATGTCGGCCCACGGAAGCAGTTGGACCTGGACCTTGATTCCGGGGTTGACGGCCGTGAAATCGGCCGTCACCTTGTCCCAGAACTCCTTGGAACTGTGGCCCGAGGCGTCGCCGTATTCGGCGGCGATGAGGCGGAGCGTACCGCCGTCACCTGCGCTTCCGACGGAGCTGCCGCATCCGGCCAGCGGTATCAGCAGACCGAGCACGACCGTGGTGGCGGCCGTGCCGAAGATTCTTCGTCGCACGGGTGGATTCCCCTGATTTTCTTTTGAGGCGCGTTATTACTTATGAGTTACTCCGGGCTGTGCTGTCCCTCCGTGGCCCGTTGGCCGGAATTCTCTCCTGCGGAAGGGCGCTTGGTTCCATTGGGTCGGTACTTGTGGTCAATGCTCCAAGTGCGGCATTTCAGAGTGGTGTTTTCCGATATGTGATCAACAATTCGGACGCGCGTAGACATACCGAAACGCCCGTTTCCGGCCACGGAACGGGTTGGGGGGAGGAGCGGAGGGCGTCAGTCGGCGAAATCGCCCGCGTACGGGTCGGGCTCGCCCGTTTCGGGGTTGCGGCCCTCCTGCCAGCGCCGCTGGGCCTTGCGCCAGTGCACGAAGCTGAGGTGGCCGCCGTCCCAGAAGGTGATGCTGACCGGGCTCACGTCGAACTCGTCGGAGCACAGCCGGTACAGGAACTCGCCCATGCCGTACGGGTACACCGCGAAGGAGTCGGCGGTGTGGCGGCCGACCACCAGGACGGGCCAGCGGTCCGGGTCCGGCTCGGTCGTCAGCCAGCACAGGATGTCGGAGCCGCCCGTGACGCCCCAGGCGAGGATCGACTCCGGGTCCACGTCGAAGGCGGCCCGGCCGCCCTCGGACTCCCAGACCTGCCGGGCGTTGGCGGTCTCCTCCGCCATCTGCACCGGGTCCCACTGGAGCCCCGGCTTGGGCAGCGGCAGCAGCACGCTCGCCTCGCCGTTGATCGAGCCCGCGCCGAAGCGGCCCATGAAAGCGATGAAGTCGGCGGGGAAACGGCTGCCCCAGACGGCCTCGGCCGCCTGCCAGTCGATGTCCTCGTCGGCCCCGTGGGTCGCCGGCATGATCTGCTCAAGCGCCTTGATGTGCGCGTTCTCGGTCATGCCGCTCCCCTGCCACCCCAGCTCAACCGCCCCAACCTACCGCCGGGGCCGGACACCGCCTAGCGCTGAGCGGGACGGATCCGCAGGGTGGAGCCGACGCGCAGTCCCCAGGCCGCCATGGCCCCGGCCTCGGCCTCCAGGACGTGGCGGGCACGCGGGCGGGGGAGTCCGAGCCGGCCGGGGGGCATGGTGGTCAGCGCGACGATCTCCAGCCGGCGGTTCAGATAGGCCACGTCGATGGCGAAGCGCATCCGGAAGGTGTGCACGCTCGCGGCCGGGGTGAGGAGCATCGCCCCCTCGATCCCGTCCCGCCCGAGCAGCCCCCGGGTCCGGGCCGCGTAGGAGGCGGCCACCTCGACGGGAATCTCCGACCGTCCGCCCGCCCCCGCCCCCGCCGGCCCCGTCCCCGGGCCGATGTCCAGCGTGGCCCCACCGTCGCGCCAGTGCCCCCTGATCCGCATGCCGGTCAGGGTAGTGCCGGGCCCCGCCGGCCGGGCCGGGCGAGCGGTGCGATCCGGCCCGGCCGGCCTGCGCGGCCTCCGGGGCGTCAAGCAGGCGCCCGGACCCGGGGTCCCTCTTGGGGGGTACGGTCGCCCGTGGCCCCGTACGGGCTCCGGCCTTGTCCCACCGGGCCCCCGGGGGCGGTTGCGGCTCACCTGACCGCTGCCGGGCGGCTCCGGAGCGTAATCGTGTCGCGGCAATGCACGCAGCGGGCTTTACGAAGGGTTATGGTGGAACCCCCCCCTCGGGCCGGTCCGTATCCCCCCCACGGACCGGCCCGTTTTTTGTTCTCCAGGCCTGCCGGGGGCCTGCCGGGCAAACCCGCAGGTCAGCCGCGCTGGGCCCAGATGTTGGCGCCGGGGGTGGACACCGCGAAGGAGTCGATCTCCTTGAGGTCCTCCTCCGACAGCGGTGCTCCGGTCAGGGAAGCCACGTTCTCCTCGAGCTGCTTCACGCTCGACGCGCCGATCAGAGCCGACGTCATGCGCTCGTCCCGCAGCACCCAGTTGAGCGCCAGCTGAGCCAGCGTCTGGCCGCGCCGCGCCGCGATGTCGTTGAGCCCGTTGAGCCGGCGCACGACGTCCTGCGAGAGCAGGTCCGGGTTCAGGGACTTGCCCTGCGTGGCCCGCGAGCCCTCCGGGATGCCCTTGAGGTACTTGCCCGTCAGCAAGCCCTGCGCGAGCGGCACGAAGGAGATGCAGCCCATGCCGGCCTCCTCCAGGGTGTCCAGCAGGCCGTCGTCCTCCGTCCAGCGGTTGATCATGGAGTAGGAGGGCTGGTGGATCAGGGGGCGGACGCCCATCTCCCGCAGCAGCCGGGCCGCCTCGGCCGTCTGCTCCGCGGTGTACGAGGACACGCCCACGTACAGCGCCTTGCCCTGCTGGACCGCGGACGCGAGGGCGCCCATGGTCTCCTCCAGCGGGGTCTCCGGGTCGAAGCGGTGCGAGTAGAAGATGTCGACGTAGTCGACGCCCATCCGCTTCAGCGACGCGTCCAGCGACCCGAGGAGGTACTTGCGGCTGCCCCACTCGCCGTACGGGCCGGGGTGCATCAGGTAGCCGGCCTTGGTGGAGAGCACCAGCTCCTCGCGGTGGGACGCGAAGTCCTGCGCGAAGATCTTGCCGAAGTTGAGCTCGGCCGAGCCGGGGGGCGGCCCGTAGTTGTTCGCGAGGTCGAAGTGGGTGACACCGAGGTCGAAGGCCCGGCGCAGGATCGCCCGCTGGGACGCCAGCGACGCGTCGTCGCCGAAGTTGTGCCAGAGGCCCAGGGAGATCGCGGGGAGCTTGAGGCCGCTGCGGCCGGTGCGCCGGTACTCCATGGAGTCGTAGCGCGAGGGCTCTGCCCGATAGGGATTGTTTTCAGTCACGTTGTCCTCCCTATCACGGACTTGTGACAGGACCGAGTTGGGTACCCGATCCCGCCGCGCAGTAATGTGGCCGAGTCGGGGGGACCGCATTCCGCATCGGGGGCATTGCTCGGAGGGGCTGGAAGATCGTGAAGCTGCGCGACCTGGTACGCCGTCCTGTGTACAGGCTCTACGCACGCCGGGTGGAAGGCCGCATCGACCATGACGAGACGCCCAAGCACATCGGCGTGATCCTGGACGGGAACCGCCGCTGGGCGAAGGCGTCCGGAGGCACCACGGAGCAGGGCCACCAGGCCGGAGCCGACAAGATCTCCGAGATGCTGGGCTGGTGCACGGAGACGGACGTCGAGGTCGTCACCCTGTGGATGCTCTCCACCGACAACCTGGACCGCCCCGAGGTCGAGCTCCGCCCCCTGCTCAACATCATCGAGAACACGGTGCGCGGCCTCGCCGCCGACGGCCGCTGGCGCGTCCACCACGTGGGCAACCTCGACATCCTGCCCGCCGGGACGCAGACCGTCCTGAAGGAGGCCGAGGAGGCCACCCACGGCATCGACGGGATACTCGTCAACGTCGCCGTGGGCTACGGCGGCCGCCAGGAGATCGCCGACGCCGTCCGCTCGCTCCTGCTGGAGCACGCGTCGAAGGGCACCTCCTTCGAGGAGCTCGCCGAGATCCTCGACATCGACCACATCGCGGAGCACCTCTACACGCGCGGCCAGCCCGACCCGGACCTCGTGATCCGCACCAGCGGCGAGCAGCGGCTGTCCGGATTCATGCTGTGGCAGAGCGCGCACTCCGAGTACTACTTCTGCGAAGTCTTCTGGCCGGCCTTCCGCAAGGTGGACTTCCTGCGCGCCCTGCGCGACTACGCCGCCCGGCACCGGCGCTTCGGCTCCTGAGCCCCGCCGCGCAGCCCCCGCGCGGCTCCTCGTACGGCACCTGACCTGCGGGTGTCTGACGCCCCCTCGGCACCTCACGGCGCGCCCGGAACCTTCCGCGGCGCGCCGTCCGCGTGCTCCCGTACGCCCCTCCTCCGCTTCCGCGACCCTCCGCGCGAGGCCTTCACCAGGGATTCACCGAGCGTCCGTCATATGCCATGGCATGGCTGGACCCATTCGGGGAATATCCCTTGCAGGTCGACGCCCGATCCACGGGTGTCGAGTCTCAGCGGACGGCATGGGGTCGTCCGCCCGGGAGGCCCTTTGCACCAGGACGAACGTGCGGTTCGCACGGACGGAGTGGGAGGGCCGGAAATCGGCCCGCGCATGGGTGCCGATGACCGGTCCGGTCTTCATGGCCCGACCTCTTCCGAGGGGGTACGTCCTTCCGTGGTGACCAGCACAAAGCGCCGCCTGCCCGACAGGCGGACCTACGTCCTCGACACCAGCGTCCTGCTGGCAGACCCCAACGCGATCTCCCGTTTCGACGAGCACGAGGTCGTGCTCCCGATCGTGGTGATCACCGAGCTGGAGGCAAAGAGGCACCATCCCGAACTCGGCTACTTCGCACGTCAGGCCCTGCGCCTGCTCGACGACTTCCGGGTTCGCTACGGTCGCCTCGACGCACCCATCCCGCTGGGCGATCTGGGCGGCACCCTGCGTGTCGAGCTCAACCACTCCGACCCGAGCGTGCTCCCGGCGGGCTTCCGATTGGGGGACAACGACTCGCGCATCCTCGCGGTCGCCCGCAATCTCCAGGCCGAGGGATACGACGTCACGGTCGTTTCGAAGGATCTCCCACTGCGCATCAAAGCCTCCTCCGTGGGGCTGATCGCCGAGGAGTACCGCGCGGAACTCGCGATCACCGATGCCGGCTGGACCGGCATGAGCGAGCTGGCGCTCTCCGGCGAGCAGGTGGACCTCCTCTACTCCGAGGAGCGGCTCTACGTACCGGAAGCCGCGGAACTGCCCGTGCACACCGGACTGGTCATCCAGTCGGAGCGGGGGAAGGCGCTGGGCCGGGTCACCCCGGACGGGAACGTACGGCTCGTCAAGGGCGACCGCGAGGCCTTCGGGCTGCACGGCCGCAGCGCCGAGCAGCGGATCGCGCTGGACCTCCTCCTCGACCCCGAGATCGGGATCATCTCGATGGGCGGCCGGGCCGGCACCGGAAAGTCGGCGCTGGCGCTGTGCGCGGGCCTGGAGGCCGTGCTGGAGCGGAGGCAGCATCAGAAGGTGATGGTCTTCCGGCCGCTGTACGCGGTCGGCGGCCAGGACCTCGGCTACCTGCCCGGGGACGCCTCCGAGAAGATGAGCCCCTGGGCGCAGGCGGTCTTCGACACCCTCTCGGCGGTCGCCGGGCGCGAGGTCATCGAGGAGGTGCTGAACCGCGGGATGCTGGAGGTCCTGCCGCTCACGCACATCCGGGGCCGCTCGCTGCACGACGCCTTCGTGATCGTGGACGAGGCGCAGTCGCTGGAGCGCAATGTCCTGTTGACCGTTCTGTCCCGTATCGGGGCGAATTCGCGGGTCGTTCTGACCCACGACGTGGCCCAGCGGGACAACCTGCGGGTCGGCCGCTACGACGGAGTCGTCGCCGTGGTCGAGAAACTGAAGGGGCATCCGCTCTTCGCGCACGTCACGCTGACCCGTTCCGAGCGGTCCCCGATCGCCGCGCTGGTCACCGAGATGCTGGAGACCCTGTAGTTCGAAACAGGGTAAAAACCCCATAGCGGGAAGGCGAGTTGGCGCCGTCGGGCAAAGGCCGAAGAGCCTAGCCGGACGGCGCCTTCGTGCACAGGGGTTCGGCGAAAACAACCGGGACATGCCTGGTGTGACCTTTCACACGCAACGGAGAATTGCCCTGTGGCGTCGAGGTCCGGCAGAGTCTGGTTTCCGTCAGGCCCCGCATACGGCACACCTGTATCTCCCGTGAGATGCGCGCAGTACCACTAACTCCACAACTGATCGCCGTATGCCGCCCGGAGCATCACGCGGCACTCCCGAGAGGGAGTCGCCCACGGGCCCGCGCCTCCAGTGACCGCACCACCATGGAGGCCAGTGTCGAGGGGCACTATTGCGCCGCGTGGTCACTGCGGACGCTGCTGGAAGGACACCGTGTGAGCCGGATCTCGGTTCGGGGATTCGCAGTGGCTTCGGCCACGGCGGTCACCACCGTCGGCGCAGTCGTGGGCGTTGCCACTGGCGACCCCGCCTCGAACGATCTCGAGACGACCGCGTCCGGGACGACTCTCCTCACTGACATCCCGGTCGGCGAGCATGCCCAGGTCCAGAACGCGTCCCTGACGCAGCAGGCCGACGCCATCGCCCACGCCGCCGACACCGACGCCAAGCGCTCGGTCGAGGAGGCAGCCCGCATCCAGGCCGCCCAGGACGCCAAGGCCAAGAAGGCCGAAGCGCAGAAGGCCGCGGACGACAAGGCGCGCAAGGAGCGCGAGGAGAAGGAGCAGGCCGCCAGCCGGTCCGCCTCCCGCGACGGAGCCGACTTCGCGCTCCAGCCCTCGTACACGGTCGCCCAGGTCAAGGACATCGCCCGGCAGATGGTGCCGGCGGGGCAGTTCCAGTGCTTCTCCAACATCATCAACCAGGAATCCACCTGGAACTACCAGGCCGTGAACAAGTCTTCGGGCGCCTACGGCCTCGTCCAGGCCCTGCCGGGTTCGAAGATGGCCTCGGCCGGCGCGGACTGGCGTACCAACCCCGCCACGCAGATCGAGTGGGGTCTGAACTACATGAACGGCCGCTACGGCAGCCCGTGTGGAGCCTGGAACTTCCACCAGGCGAACGGCTGGTACTAGCCGACCGGTATTTGAGGCGCGTTCACGCCTCAACCTCGAGGAGCCCCGCACCGTCCTACGGTGCGGGGCTCCTCGCGTGTACGGTCTTTCGAGGTGTGTCCGGGTATGCGGTGCGGGAGCGGGGGGAAGGGAACGACATGGCGAAATCGGCAGGCTGGCTCGGCCGGCTCGGGAACAAGCTGAGCCACGTGGAGGCGCGGCTCGCGGAGCGGCGCGCCGAAGTCGAGGCCGAGACCTCCGGTGATCTGCCGGTCCGTCCCGCCCACCCGCCGCGCCCCGCCTACCCCCCGCCCCCCATCCACGCCGCCGGAACCACCGCGGCAGGAGGGCCCGCGGTTCCGGGCGCCACGGCCACCGGGCCCGGCGCACCGGGGACCCCGGGCGGCGAGCACGCGGGCCACCACTCGCCGTTCCCCGCCCCGGGCTACGGCATCCCGCTGCGCCCCGACCCGGTCAGCGTCATCCCGTGGGGCATGCGCGTCGCCGCCGAGGCGAGCTGGCGGCTGCTGCTCCTCGCCGGGATGCTCTGGGTCGTGATGAGGGTGATCAGCGAAGTCCGCCTGGTCGTCCTCGCCTTCGCCGCCGCCCTCCTGGTCACCGCCCTGCTCCAGCCCTTCGTGGTGCGGCTGCGCCGCCTCGGCATGCCGCGGGGCCTGGCCACCGCGGTCACCGCGATCCTCGGCTTCGTGGTCATCGGACTGGTCGGCTGGTTCGTGGTCTGGCAGGTCATGGACAACCTCGACCAGCTCTCCGACCGGCTCCGCCAAGGCATCAACGACATCAAGCTCTGGGCGCTGGACAGTCCGTTCCACGTGACCGAGAAGCAGATCAACGACATCGCGAAGAACCTCAGCGACACCATCGGCACCAACACCGAGCAGATCACCTCCGCCGGCCTGCAAGGCGTGACGGTCCTCGTCGAAGTGCTGACGGGCATGCTGCTCGCGATGTTCTCCACGCTCTTCCTGCTCTACGACGGCAAGCGCATCTGGAACTGGACGATGGGCCTGCTCCCGGCGGCCGCCCGCCCCGGTCTGGCCGGCGCCGGTCCGCGCGCCTGGCGCACCCTGACCGCGTACGTGCGCGGCACGGTCCTCGTGGCCCTCATCGACGCCATCTTCATCGGCCTCGGGCTCTACTTCCTCGACGTGACGATGGCCGTGCCGCTCGCCGTCTTCATCTTCCTGTTCGCCTTCATCCCGCTCGTCGGCGCGGTCATCTCCGGCGCCCTCGCGGTGGTCGTGGCGCTGGTGACCCAGGGGCCGTTCACCGCGCTGATGGTGCTGCTGGTGGTCCTGGCGGTGCAGCAGATCGAGGGCCACGTGCTCCAGCCCTTCATCCTGGGCCGGGCGGTACGGGTCCACCCGCTCGCGGTGGTGCTGTCGGTGGCGGCCGGCGGAATGATCGCGGGCATCGGCGGCGCGGTCGTCGCCGTCCCGCTCGTCGCCGTCACCAACACGGTGGTCGGCTACCTGCGGGCCTACTCCCGCGAACAGCTCCACCACGGGCTCTCTCCGGTCGGCCCCGCGCCGCACGGGGCGACGGCCCTGGGCCAGGCGCCTTCCGACCCGGGGGAGGCGCGAACAGGTGATAACCGAGCCTGAGTTCGAAGGCGGGGGCCCCGGCTTACCGGAGCGCCCCGAGCCGGGTGGGCCGCACGGGCGGTACGACGACGCCGGGGCCCCCGGTGTGCGCCCCCGGCCCTGGCAGTGGGCCCTCGGCGGGGCGCTGCTCGCCTCCGCGCTGTGGGCGGGCGCCTGGTGGGTGGCCGCGGACCGGGCGGACCGGCCGCCGCCGCTGCGGTACGGGCTGGGCCTGAGCCTGTGCGACGAGGCGAAGCTGCCCGCGCTGTCCCGGGTGGCCGAGGTCGCCGGGTGGGAGTACACCCCGCGGCTGCTGGAACACCCGGGCGTGGACATGGCGGTGTGCATGCTGCGCAAACCGCCCCAGAACTCGGAGGTGCCCCGGCCCTGGCTCTCGTACGAGGCCCAGGTCTCGGTGGCGCTGCACAAACGCAACGACCCGGAGCCGGAGTTCGGGGCGGAACCGGTGCCGGTGGGCTGGATCGGCATGGGCAAGCCGGACTGGCGCTCGGTACCGGGGCTCGGGGAGCGGGCGCTGATCTCGGAGGCGGAGTACGGGAGGCACTGGCGGCTGACCGTGCTCGACGGGGGAGCGGTGTTCACCGTGGACGTGACGGCGTGGACGTTCGGCGTGAGCGAGCCGGGCGACGGCACGGTGGTCGCGGGCGCCGAGCCCGTGCCGGATCCGCCGAAGCCCGACAGCGACGCGATCCAGGCTGCGATGATCGACGACATGCACGCCCTGATGAAGGCGCTGCGGACGGAGCCGTAGGGGGCGGGGATGATCGGCGAGCCGGAGATCGACGGGGACTGGGAGACGGCGGGCCGGGCGGCGGAAGCCCTGCCGGACGACGTGCGCGAGCGGGAACGCGTACGGGGCCCGCGTGCGCCGTGGGTGTGGGCGCTGGGCGGGGTGGTGGCGGCCTCGGCGGTGTGGGCGGGCGCGCTGGCGGTGCAGGACCGTTTCGCAGGCACTCCGCGCATCGACTACCGGCACTCCGTCGACCTGTGCAAGGAGGTCGACCTCAAGACGGTCGCCCAGACCGCCGGCCGGCCCTTCGAGGGAGGCGCGAGCAGCCAGGGCGTGGGCCGTGCGCAGGACTGGGCGTACTGCCAGATCGGCATGAGGTGGGAGAGGACGGGCGTCCTCACGTTCGGGGCCCACGTGTCGGTCGAACTGCACAAGGAGATCGGCCCGGCGACGGAGTTCGCCACGGGCCCGGGGGTGAACCCGGCGACCAGGCTGGACCTGGAGATGCGCCGCGAGGTGCCGGGGCTCGGCGACCGGGCGGTGCTCGACCGGCACTACGCGGGCGAGGGGGAGCGGCTCATGGTGCTCGACGGAGGCGCGGTCCTCACGCTGACGGTGGAGTGGTACGACCCCGGCGGCGGCCCGGGCGCATCGGTCGACGAGGACGAGATCGGCGCGGCGATGATCGAGGACATGCGCACCCTGATGGCGAAGCTGCGGCGATAGGCCGGCGCCGGGAACGCGCGAAAGGGCCCCCGCGGCCGGATCGGCTGCGGGGGCCCTCGGGCCTCGTACGGCTGCGCGTACGAAGCGGAACTACTCGCCCGCGAGGGCGGCTTCCGAGTCGAGGGTGACGGCCACGGCCTGGATCACCGAGGCGATCTTGAAGGCTTCCTGGACGGTCTCGCGGTCGACGCCGGCCTTGCGCAGGACCTGCTCGTGCGAGTCCAGGCACTGGCCGCAGCCGTTGATCGCGGAGACGGCGAGCGACCACAGCTCGAAGTCGACCTTCTCCACGCCCGGGTTGCCGATGACGTTCATCCGCAGGCCCGCGCGCAGGTTGTCGTACTCCGGGTCGGAGAGCAGGTGGCGCGTGCGGTAGAAGACGTTGTTCATCGCCATGATCGCGGCGGCGGCCTTGGCGGCGTCGTACGCCTCCGGCGACAGGGCCGCCTTCGCCTCGGGCTCCAGCTCGCGCAGGACGCGCGGGGAGCGGGCGGCGATCGCGCAGGACAGGACCGTGCCCCACAGCTGCTGCTGGGAGAGGGTGTCCTGATTGCCGATGACCGAGCCGAGGTTCAGCTTCAGGTCCTTGGCGAAGTCCGGTACGGCGGACTTGAGGGTGTCGAGGGACATCCGTCACTCACCGGCCAGCAGGGCACCGGCGTCGATGGTGCTGTCGCCCTTGTTCCAGTTGCAGGGGCACAGCTCGTCGGTCTGCAGGGCGTCGAGGACCCGCAGGACCTCCTTGGGGTTACGGCCCACGGAGCCGGCGGTCACCATGGAGAACTGGATCTCGTTGTTCGGGTCCACGATGAAGACGGCGCGCATCGGGAGACCGTCCTGGCCGAGGATGCCGAGGTCGGCGCAGAGCTCGCGCTTGATGTCGGACATCATCGGGAAGGGCAGGTCGCGCAGGTCGGCGTGGTCCTTGCGCCAGGCGTGGTGCACGTACTCGGAGTCGAGCGAGAAGCCGAGGATCTGGGCGTCACGGTCGGCGAACTCCTCGTTCAGCTTGCCGAACGCGGCGATCTCGGTCGGGCACACGAAGGTGAAGTCGAGCGGCCAGGAGAACATGATCTTCCACTTGCCCTCGTAGGTCTTGTGGTCGATCTGCGCGAACTCGGCTCCGGCTTCGAGCGAGACACAGGCGGTCAGGTCGTAGGTGGGGAACTGGTCGCCGACAGTGAGCACGTGCTCTCCTTGCGCAGAGGAAAGTGACCCTTTTGCGGGCTTTCCGAGGGGGTTGGACGTATCTCACATGCTGACACACCTGCATTGATTGCAGAAATAGCTACTCTGGTGACGAGTGATCGGAGGTGCCTATCAGTGGCTGTCAGTCATAGAGGAGCGAAGCAGGCGACGCTCGCCCAGCTGCGGGCCTTCGCCGCCGTCGCCGAGCACCTGCACTTCCGGGACGCGGCCGCCGCCATCGGCATGAGCCAGCCCGCGCTCTCCGGAGCCGTCTCGGCACTGGAGGAGGCGCTCGGGGTGCGGCTGCTGGAGCGGACCACGCGCAAGGTGCTGCTCTCGCCCGCCGGGGAACGGATCGCGGTCCGCGCGCGGACCGTGCTCGACGCCATGGGCGGGCTGCTGGAGGAGGCCGAGGCGGTGCGCGCCCCCTTCACCGGGGCGCTGCGGCTCGGGGTGATCCCCACCGTGGCCCCGTACCTGCTGCCGACCGTGCTCGGGCTCTTCCACCGGCGCTACCCCCGCCTCGACCTCCAGGTGCACGAGGAGCAGACGGCCTCGCTGCTGGAGGGCCTCGCCGGCGGCCGGCTCGACCTGCTGCTGCTCGCCGTGCCGCTCGGGGTCCCCGGGATCACCGAACTTCCGCTCTTCGACGAGGACTTCGTACTGCTGGTGCCCCGCGACCACGCGCTCGCCGGGCGCAAGGACATCCCGCCCGAGGAACTGCGGGGCCTGCAGCTGCTGTTGCTCGACGAGGGCCACTGCCTGCGCGACCAGGCCCTCGACATCTGCCGGGACGCGGGGCGCACCACCGGAGCGGACGTCACCACCACCGCGGCCGGGCTGTCCACGCTCGTACAACTGGTCGCCGGCGGGCTGGGCGTCACGCTGCTGCCGCGCACCGCGCTGCGGCTGGAGACCGCCCGCAACGAGCGGCTGGCCACCGGGTACTTCGCCGAGCCCGCGCCCTCGCGCAGGATCGCCCTGGCCATGCGTACGGGAACGGCCCGGGAGGAGGAGTTCCGGGCCGTCGCCGACGCGCTGCGCGAAGCCGTACGCCCGCTCCCCGTCTGGCTGACCGACTAGGGAGGGGAGCGGGCCGCCGGCTACTCCGTGCGCAGTCCGTCCGGGCGCATCAGGCGTAGCAGCGGCGGCAGGCTGAGCAGGGTCACCAGGACGGCGACGCCCCCGCCGATCCCGGCCGTCATCGCGACCGAGGACCAGTCGACCCGCACCGGGACGGCCGTCATCCGCAGCAGCACGGCGCCGAGCGCCGGCCCCACCGCCGAGGCCAGGACCAGGCCCAGGCCGATCGGCAGGACCGTCTGCCAGAGCACCGACAGGCTCAGCGTGGAGCGCTTGGTGCCGAAGGCGACCAGCGCCGACAGCAGCTTCCCGCGCTCGCGCAACTGCTCCAGCTGCGAGACCAGCAGGCTGGCCCCGATCAGGAGCAGTACGGCCGTGGCGCCGAAGAGCAGCCCGGTGCGGATCGTCGCGTAGCCGTCGTCCCGCTTCGTGGGGTGGAACGTCATCACGGTGGCGAGCGGGGCCGCCTTGAAGGCGGCCGTCCTGGCCCGTTCCATGGCGTCCGGCACGGCCGGGTCGAGCTGCACGTACACGTGCGGCCAGCGGTCGTCCACCAGGACCTTCGGCGCGACCGAGGGGGTCACCAGCAGTCCGCCGCGGCGCAGGCCCGACGGGTCCGGGCGGCCGGCGACCGGGCGCGCGCCGGCCGGGAAGGTCCACCGGGTGGGCTCGCCCGCGCCCGGCCTGCCCGCCTTGTCCGCCCCGCCGGCCCTGTCCGCCCCGTCGTACCCGGGGCCGATGCCCGGGCCGACCCAGAGGGTGTCGCCGGGTCTGGCCGTGGCCTGGGGAACCCCGCCCTTCAGGGCGGGAGCGTCCGTGATCACGAAGGCGTCGCCGTCCTCGCAGGACCCGATGACCGCGACCTCGCGCAGGGCCTCGCAGCTGCCGCTGGTCACCTGGATCCGGTCGTCCCCGGCGGGAACGCGGTGCGCGGCCGCGAAGGAGGCGGGCGCGACGGCCTTGGCGACTCCCTCGGCCCCGGAGACCTGCCGGGCGACGGCGTCGACCGCGGCCCGGTTGCCCGGGGGCATGATCACCGAGATCGCGGCCCGTGACGGGTCCTGTCCCGTCCTCTCCGTGTAACCGTCCTCGACGCCCGCGAAGAGCATCTGGAGGGCGATGGCCCCGGCGACGGCGACCGCGATGCCGTTGACCGGGCGGGCGGCCGCGCCGCTGCCGACCTGGAGGCGGCGCACGGCGAGCTGCCAGGACACCGGGCCGCCGGACGACAGCCGGCCCACGAGGCGTTCCAGCAGCCAGGGGAGCAGCGCGGTGATCCCGACGAGCAGCAGCACCACCCCGGCGCCGACCTGCCACCGGTTGAAGTCCCCGTGTCCGGTGCCGCGTCCGGCCGGCGGAGCCAGCAGGCCGAGCCCGCCGAGCGGCAGCAGCAGCCGCCACCAGACGCGGCGCCCGCGCGGCTTCGCGGTGCGCACCACCCCCAGCGGCTCGATGACCACATCGCGCAGGGCGAACAGGGTCACGGCCACGGCCGAGGCGGGCACCACGAGGGCGACCAGTACGGCCAGCCACGGGGCGGGGTCGAGGTCGGCGGGGAAGACGCTGCGCTGGTGCAGGGTGACGCCGCCGACGAGCCGGCGGCCGATCAGGAAGAAGCCCGCGCCCAGCCCGAGGCCGACCAGCGATCCGGCGAGCGCCTCGCCGGCCGCGATCCGGCGGACCATCAGGCCGTCGGCGCCGACCAGGCGCAGCGCGGCGAGCCGGCGGTCGCGCCGCTCCCCGCCGAAGCGGACGGCGGCGGCGATGAACACCGCGACGGGCATCAGCAGGGCCACGAAGGTCAGGACGACCAGGAGCGTCAGGACCGGGTCGAGCGACTTGCGCCCGAGGTGCTGGTTGAAGGCGAGGACCCGCTGGGCCCGGTGGTCCGCGGCCCCGGCGGTCGCGAGATCGCCCTTGCCGGCGTAGAAGTACAGCTCGCCCGGTCCGGTGAGGCCGGCGTCGCCGATGACCTGGGTGGGCTTCCACGCGTCGAACCGCTCGCGCAGCAGCGCGCCGTCCCTCGAGGCGAGCAGGCGCCCGAGGGCGGGGGAGACGGCCATCTCCCCGGGTGCGGGAACGCTCTTGAGGCCGGGCGGCACGGGGGCGTCGGGGCCCTCGGCCAGGAGGAACCGGCCGTCCACGTCCCGGCCCTCGTACATCTGGTTCGCGCTCGCGACGAGCAGCGTGTCGCGGCCGGGCGCCGTGCCGACGGGTGCGGCCAGGTAGAAGCGGGCCTCCCCGCGCTCGCCGCGGGTGGCCAGCGCGCCCGGTATCGCGGTGCTGATCAGCAGCAGGGCGACGCCGAGGCCGACGCCCACGCCCGTGAGGAGCGTACGGGTCCAGCCCTCGCGGCCGCCGCCGAAGGCGAAGCGGACGCCCATGGCGAGGTCCCGGACCGATGAGGTGGAGGAGCTCACGCTATCCACTCCATGTCGCGGGACTTGCCGTCGCGTACGACGATCTCGCGGTCGGAGTACGCGGCCACGCGGGTCTCGTGCGTGACGAGGACGACGGCGGCCTCGGTGGACCGGGCGGTCTCGGTGAGCAGCTGCATGACCCGTTCGCCGTTGAGGGAGTCGAGGGCGCCGGTGGGCTCGTCGGCGAAGATCAGCCGGGGCGAGGTGACGAGGGCGCGGGCCACGGCGACGCGCTGGCCCTGGCCGCCGGAGACCTCGCCGGGCCGCTTGCGGCCGAGGTCCTCGACCTGGAGCCGTTCCATCCAGTGCAGGGCGGTGCGTTCGGCCTCCTTGCGCTTGACCCCGGTCAGGCGCAGCGGCAGGGCGACGTTCTCGACGCAGGTCAGCTCGGGCACCAGCTGGCCGAACTGGAAGACGAAGCCGAACTCGCTGCGGCGCAGGGCGCTGCGCCGGGCGTCGTTCATGGCGGACAGCTTGCGCCCGGCGTAGGTGACGGTGCCGGAGTCGGGCGTGACGATGCCCGCGAGGCAGTGCAGCAGGGTCGACTTGCCGGAGCCGGAGGGGCCCATGACGGCGACGATCTCGCCCGCGCGGATGGAGAAGCCGACGCCGTCGAGGGCGTGCGTGCTGCCGTAGGCCTTGCGGAGTCCGGTGGCGCTGAGCAGGGTGCCGGTCGAGGTCATCCGCGTACCTCCTGGGCGAGCTGGTCGAGGCGGGCGGCGGTCAGTTCGAGCCACCGCAGGTCCGCTTCGAGGTGGAACAGGGCGTGGTCGCAGACGAGTTGGTCCGCGAGGTCCCCCTCGCGCTTGCGCCGGGTGAGCTCGCGCATCAGGCGCAGGTGCTCCGAGCGCTGGGTGTCCAGCAGTTCCTGGGCGCCGCGGCCGGTGAGCAGGGCGAGCACGACCTTCGTGTAGAGGGTCGACTGGAGGTACGGCTCGGGCTTCTCGGGCTGGGCGAGCCAGGTCTCGACGTCGGTGATGCCGGCGTCGGTGATGGCGTACCGCTTGCGCTCGGGACCGCCACCGCTCTCGACCCCGTCGACCTCGACGAGACCGTTCCTCAGCAGCCGGGACATGGTCGAGTAGACCTGTCCGTAGGCGAGGGGGCGGTCGTGGCCGAACCTCTCGTCGAAGGCCCGTTTGAGGTCGTAGCCGTGGCGGGGGCCGGCCTCCAGGAGACCGAGGAGCGTGTGACTGATGGACATGGGCGGACTATACACGCGGTGTATACCCTCGGTGTATACATACGTGGCCCAACCGGCCCCCGCGGGGGGCCGGTTGGGTGACTGTGCCGCCCCTCGTGCCGGGGCGGCCTCAGGGATCCGGAGAGGCGCGGGGACGGCCGCGCCGCGGGATGGGACCCGCCCCGCCGGGGAGGCGGCCGGCCTCGGCCAGGGCCCGGCGGAGCAGGAACTCGATCTGCGCGTTGGCGCTGCGCAGTTCCTCGCCGGCCCACCGCGCGAGCGCGTCGTGCACCTGCGGGTCGAGCCGCAGCAGCACCTGTTTGCGGGCCTGGCGCCCGGCCTTGGGGGCCGCCGCGGGCGCCTCGGCCGCACCCTCCCCGTCGGCCGCGGAGGGGTCCGGGCCGCCGCGGGGCTCCTCGGGGCCGTCGGAGGGGCTCACTGGTAGAGGGTGCCCGTGTTGACGACCGGCTGGGCCGCGCGATCACCGCACAGGACCACCATCAGGTTGGAGACCATCGCCGCCTTCCGTTCCGGGTCGAGGTCCACGATGTCCTGCTCCGCGAGGCGGGTCAGGGCGAGTTCGACCATACCGACCGCGCCCTCGACGATCTGCTTGCGCGCCGCGACGATCGCTCCGGCCTGCTGGCGCTGGAGCATCGCGGAGGCGATCTCCGGGGCGTACGCGAGGTGGGTGAAGCGGGACTCGATGATGTGCACGCCGGCCGCCTCGACGCGGGCGGACAGTTCGGCGGCGAGCTTCTCGGTGATCTCCTCGGCGTTTCCGCGCAGCGACAGGCCGCCGTCCTCGTGGGCGTCGTAGGGGTACTCGATGGCGATGTGCCGCACGGCCGCCTCGGTCTGGGTCTCGACGAACTCGGTGAAGTCCTCGACCTCGAAGACGGCCCGCGCGGTGTCCTCGACTCGCCACACCACGACGGCGGCCAGCTCGATCGGGTTGCCGTAGGCGTCGTTGACCTTCATGACCGGGGTCTCGTGGTTGCGCACCCGGGTGGAGAGCCGCCGGCGGGACGTCAGCGGGTTGACCCAGCGCAGGCCGTCGGTGCGGACCGTGCCGCGGTAGCGGCCGAAGAGCTGGACCACGCGGGCCTCGCCCGGCGCGACCGTGTTCAGCCCGCACATGGCGACGAAGGCGGCGACGATCAGCAGGATCCCCGCCGCGATCAGGGCGCCCTTGGCGCCGGAGCTTCCGGCCACCGCGCCCGCGGCGATCAGGGCCGCCCCGCCGGCCACCCCCGCCAGGCCGAGCAGCAGCGCGAGCCCGCCGCCCACGCTGTGCGCGGGGAACTCTCGTACGCGGCCCTCGGCCGCACCCGTCGTGCTGGTCATGCTCTTCCCCGTTCCCTCGGTGGCGGCCGGTCGGACCGCCTAGCAAACTGATATCACTTTTTCGGATGGATGGCAGTACCCGGCAACCCGAAGCGGTTCCCGCGCGTCGGTTCCATGGGGACGGGTGCTGATTGTCACGTCCGGATTGACCGGTATTGATCCCGGTTGGCCAGTCTTTGTCACAGCCTGCGGTGTTAGCTTTCTGAGCTGACGTCGGGGGGTAATCGAGCGGAGCGGGAGCGATGGGCCGAGCAGAAGCGCGACAGGCGCAGCAGCAGCGCGGTGCGCGACGAGCGCCGCGCGGGCGCACCAAGGGCAAGGGCGGGAAGGCCGGCAAGCGCACCGGCATACGGCGCTTCTTCACCTGGAAGAAGATCCTCGGCACCTTCTTCGGGATGATGCTCCTCGGGATGGCCGCGCTGATCGGCCTCTACTTCTACGTGGACCCGCCGGACCCCAACGCCGACGCGCTGAAGCAGAACAACGTCTACAAGCTGGCCGACGGCACGATCCTGGCCCAGGTCGGCGGTACGAACCGGCAGATCGTCCCGATCGAGAAGATCCCGAAGGACGTGCAGACCGCCTTCATCGCGATCGAGAACAAGTCCTTCGAGAAGGACCGGGGCATCGACCTCAAGGGCATGGCCCGCGGCCTGTTCAACACGGTCACCGGCAAGGGCGCGGCCGGCGGTTCGACGATCACCCAGCAGTACGTCAAGAACTTCTACCTGACCCAGGACCAGACGGCGACCCGCAAGCTGAAGGAGATGGTCATCTCCCTCAAGGTCGACCAGAGGATGAAGAAGCCCGAGATCCTCGCGGGCTACCTGAACACCAACTTCTACGGGCGCAACGCCTACGGCATCCAGGCCGCGGCCCAGGCCTACTACGGGGTCGACGCCGACAAGCTGACCCTGGAACAGGGCGCCTACCTCGCGGCCGTCCTGCAGGCCCCCAGCCAGTACGACTGGGCGACCGCCGGCCCGAACGGCAAGCGCCTGGTGATGATCCGCTTCAACGCGGTCCTCGACAACATGGTCGAGATGGGCGAGCTGGACGCGGCCAAGCGCAAGGGCATGCAGTTCCAGGAGCCGATCAAGCCCAAGGCCGCCCCCGGCCAGGAAGGCCAGAAGGGCTACCTGGTCCAGGCCGCCGACGAGGAGCTCAAGCGGCAGACCGGTATGACCGAGGCCCAGCTCAAGGCCGGTGGCTGGGAGATCACCCTCACCATCGACCCGAAGAAGCAGGCCGCCCTGGAGGCAGCCGTCCAGGACCAGCTGGAGTCCAAGCTCGACCGCAAGGACCGCCCCGTCGACGCCTCGGTGCAGGCGGGCGCCACCTCCGTGGACCCCAAGACCGGCGCGATCGTCGCGATGTACGGCGGCACGGGCATCGCCGACCAGTACGCCAGCAACGCCCTGCGCAAGGACTACCAGCCGGGCTCGACCTTCAAGCCGATCGTGCTCGCCTCCGCCATGGAGAACAAGGCGACCACCCAGGACGGCAAGCCGATCAACCCCAACACCCTCTACGACGGCACCAGCAAGCGCCCCGTGGTGGGAAGCAAGACCCCGTTCAGCCCGGAGAACCAGGACGGCGTCAACTACGGCAACCCGATGATGACGGTGCAGTCCGCCACCAACTCCTCGGTCAACTCCGTCTACGCCCAGATGATCGTCGACGTCACCCCGCAGGCCACGAAGAAGACGGCCCTCGCCCTCGGCATGAAGGACCGCGAGGGCTGGCCCGAGGACCGGCCGGCGATGACGCTGGGCACCATGAGCGCCGACACCGTGGAGATGGCCGGCGTCTACGCCACCTTCGACAACCACGGCAAGAAGATCACGCCCAGCATCATCAAGTCCGCCACGCACAAGGACCGCGAGTACAAGCCGGTCCGCGCCGTCGGCGACCAGGCCGTCAGCCGCAAGACCGCCGACACGGTCACCGAGGTCCTCACCGGCGTCGTCGAGGACGGCTCCGGCAAGGCCGTCAGGAGCTCGGCGTACGAGGCCGGCGGCAAGACCGGCACCACCGAGGAGAACAAGGCCGCCTGGTTCACCGGGTTCACCCCGGACCTCGTCACCGTCGTCGCGATGTTCGGCGAGGAGCCCGGCACCCACAAGCAGGTCAGCCTGGCCGGCACCGCGGGCGGCGGGCGCGCGGGCGGCTCCAGCTTCCCGGCCGCGATCTGGAAGCAGTACACGCTGGCCGCGCTCAAGGGGCAGGAGAACAGCTCCTTCGACCTGGAGGAGGCCGACATGGGCAAGGTGCAGACGCCGACCGGCAGCAGCTCCCCGTCGAACACGCCGAGCCAGACCCCGGCCCAGACGCCGTCCGGCAACACCCC
>NZ_JBSGXB010000093.1:0-23555 GCF_053609185.1 Streptomyces sp. NPDC054956
CCTGTCAGTCAGTGGGTGGGTCGGTCGGTCGGTCGGTCAGTCGAAGACCGACGCGCAGGTGGTCCGATCGGCGTGCGCCGGGTCGAGGGCGTTGACCGCCTCGTGCCAGGCGATCCGGTCGGTGAGCCCGATGGCCACGTGCTCCGACAGGTCCAGTACGCACAGGTCCTGGAGCAGCACGTTGCGGACGTTCGGCCCGTCGAGGAACTGACTGCGGTACGGGGTGACCACCTCGTCGTACCTGGTGGCGATCACCGTGTACGTGACGCCGGGGACGGTGTCCCCGCCCTCGTTCAGCTTGTTCTGGAAGGCGGAGCCGGCGATCTGGTCGGCGAGCCCGGGGGTGGTGGAGCTGATCAGGTCCTCGGCACCGGGGAAGTACGGCAGGAGCTGGGTCAGTCCGTTGAGGGTGGTCCCGTGGTTGTCGGGGGCGAGCCCGACCAGGGCGTTGACCTTGGCGGCGCCGCCGAGGAACTTCAGGTAGTACCGCGGCATCATGCCGCCCTGGGAGTGGCCGACGATGTCGGTCTTGGCCGCTCCGGTGGAGGCGAGCACCTTGTCCACGAAGGCGTCGAGCTGGCCGGCCGATTTGTCGATGGGGCCGAGCCCGTTGAAGAGCGGTACGCCGGGCAGTTGCCCGTAGTCCAGGGAGTAGACGCAGTAACCCCGGTGGACGAGGTAGGGCGCGAAGCCGAGCCAGTTGTCCACGGAGTTCCCGAAGGTCCCGTGGACCAGGACGACGGGCCGGGGGTGGGCGGCCGAGGGTTTGCAGGACCAGTTGTTCCAGCCGCTGCTCGGGGCCGAGGCGGCTTGGGCTCCTCCGGTGGGGGCGACGAGGGCGGCGGTGGTCAGGGTGAGTACGGCCAGCGGGCGGAGCAGGCGTCTCCAGGGCAGCATCGTGTGATCTCCTTGCGGCTCAAGGGGAGTAACGAGGGGATGGCGCGGGAATTACGTGGGGGTTCATCCCGTGATCCGGATCACAAGGGGTGCTGCAGCCGCTAAATTACGGGCGAGTAGCAAGACTGGGAAGTTACGCGTCGGTAAAAGATGAGCCGGTTTCGCCCGCGGGCGACCGGAGCGGGCTTCATCCATTCGGCCCACCCCTGCTGCGCGGCGTCCCCGGTACGCCGAGCGTGTGAGACATGACCCAGCCCACGAACGCAGACCCAGGGCCGCCCCGCGGGTTCGTCGCCGAGATCAAGGACGCCGTGACCGTACGGGCCGCCCTGCTGGTCCTGGGCGTGCTCGCACTCCAGCTCGCCTTCATCACCTCGTACGTCGGTGCCTTCCACCACCCCGTGCCGAGCGAGATCCCGATCGCCGTGGCCGCGCCGGCCGCACCGGTCGCCGAGCAGTCCGCGAAGCAGTTCTCCGCGCTGCCCGGCAAGCCGCTCGACGCCCGGGTGGCCGAGGACGAGGCGGCCGCGCGGGAACAGGTTCTGAACCGGGACGTGGACGGGGCGCTGGTCATCGACCCGGCGGGGAAGACGGACAGGCTGCTGGTCGCCAGCGGGGCCGGCGCCTCCGTGTCCCAGGCCCTGGAACAGATCGTCGGGCTCGCCGAGAAGGCCCAGGGCCGCACCGTGCAAGTCGTCGACGTGGCACCGGCGGACGCGGGCGACGCGCGCGGCCTGACCTCCTTCTACCTGGTGGTCGGCTGGTGCGTGGGCGGCTACCTGTGCGCCGCGATCCTCGCGATCAGCGCCGGGGCCCGGCCCGCGAACATCCACCGTGCCGTGATCCGGCTCGGCGTCCTGCTCGCGTACGCCGTCGCCGCCGGACTGCTCGGCTCGGTGATCGCCGGCCCGGTCCTGGGCGCGCTGCCGGGCAGCATCATGGGCCTGTGGGGGCTCGGCACCCTCGTCGTCTTCGCGGTCGGCGCGATCACCCTGGCCTTCCAGGGCGTCGCGGGCGTCGTCGGCATCGGCCTGGCGATCCTGCTGGTGGTCGTCTTCGGCAATCCGAGCGCGGGCGGCGCCTACCCGTACCCGCTGCTGCCGCCGTTCTGGAGGGCCATCGGACCGGCCCTGCCACCGGGCGCCGGAACCTACGCCGCGCGCTCGATCGCGTACTTCAAGGGCAATGACGCGGGCGGCGCGCTGCTGGTCCTGGGCGGCTGGGCACTGCTGGGCTCGGCGGTCACCCTGGTCTGCGCGGTCTCCCGCAAGGGCAAGGCGGGGCCGCCGGTGGGCAGCGGTCTCCCCGAGGGCCCCGACGGGGACGCGCTGCCCGAGAAGGAGGGCGTGCGATGAACCACCCCGTCTTCCGCAACCGGCAGGGGCCGGCCGAACAGGCCGTCTCCGTCAAGCGGATGGAACCGAGCGCGCAGGCCCAGCTGGGTGCGCTCGGTCTCACCGGCTTCATCGTGGTCACGGTCATCGCGACCGGCATCGACGCGGGCGCCTTCCCCGAGAAGCTCGGCCACTCGGTGCTGCCGCTGGTCGGCTTCTTCATCGGCGGGCTCGCCCAGCTGCTGGCCGGGCTCTTCCAGGCGCAGCGCGGCGACACCTGGCACGCCACCGTCTTCGGCGGCTTCGGGCTGTTCTGGATGGCCAAGGCCTGTCTGCTCCAGTGGGTGCTGCCCGCCACCGATCCCGCGCTGCGCGGGGACGTCAGCGGGCTGTTCACCCTGCCCTGGGTGTTCGTGGTGTTCGTGCTCTGGATCGGCAGCTGGCGGATCCACCTGGTACTGCTGTCCACGTTCACGTGCGTGCTGGTGGTCTTCGTCGCGATGACGGTCAGCGGGTTCACCGGATCGGTGATCTGGAACCGGATCACCGGCTGGAGCGGTCTGCTGGCCGCGCTCGGGGCCACGTACCTGCTCGCCGGGCAGATCATGGCGAGCACCTGGGGCCGTCAGGTACTGCCGATGGGCCGCTTCCTCGCCCCCGAGGAGCACCCGGAGACGTGAGCCCGTGATCACGACCCTGGCGGTCGAGAACTACCGCTCGCTGCGCAAGCTGATCGTCGCCCTCGGCCGGCTCACCGTCGTGACGGGGGCCAACGGCACGGGCAAGTCCAGCCTGTACCGCTCGCTGCGGCTGCTCGCCGATTCCGCGCGGGGCGGGGCGGTCGCGGCGCTGGCCCGGGAGGGCGGGCTGCCCTCCACCCTGTGGGCCGGGCCGGAGAAGACCGGGCGGGCCGTGCGGGAGGGACGGTACGCCGTCCAGCCGACGGTCCGCACCGAACCGGTGAGCCTGCGACTGGGCTTCGCCGGGGACGAGTTCGGGTACGCGGTGGACTTCGGCCATCCGGTGCCGGTCCCGGGCTCGCTCTTCGCCCTGGACCCCGAGATCAAGCGGGAGTGCACCTGGGCCGGGCCCGTCCTGCGCCCGGCCGCCCTGCTCTCGGACCGCGCGGGCCCCGCCGTGCGGACGCGGACGGCGGACGGCGGCTGGCACCGCACCCAGGGGGCGCTGCGCCCGTACGACTCCATGCTCAGCGAGCTCGCGGACCCGCAGCTCGCCCCCGATCTGCTCGCTCTGCGCGAGCTGATCCGCTCCTGGCGGTTCTACGACCACGTCCGCACGGACGCCGGGGCGCCCGCCCGGGGCTCGCGCATCGGCACCCGTACGCCCGTGCTCGCCGCCGACGGCGGCGATCTGCCGGCCGCGCTCCAGACGATCCGGGAGATCGGCGACCACGCGGCGCTCGACGAGGCCGTCGAGGCGGCCTTCCCCGGCAGCCGCGTGGCGATCGCGGAGCGGGACGGCCGCTTCGAGCTGGAGCTCCACCAGCACGGGCTGCTGCGTCCGCTGGGCGCGGCGGAACTCTCCGACGGGACCCTGCGTTACCTGCTGTGGACGGCGGCCCTGCTGACCCCGCGCCCGCCCGCCCTGATGGTCCTGAACGAACCGGAGACCAGCCTCCACCCGGATCTGCTGGGCCCGCTCTCCGACCTGATCCTGACGGTGGCGCGGGACACCCAGACCGTGGTGGTCACCCATGCCGCCCCGCTGGCGGAAGCCCTTGCCGAGGGCACCCGCAGGCACCGGGTGGACCTCCAGACGGTCACCCTGGTCAAGGACTTCGGCCAGACGGAGGTGGCGGGCCGCGAGGGGCCCCTGGACGAGCCCCTCTGGTACTGGCCGCAGCGCTGAAGCTCGCCCGGTCGCCGAGCCGCTCTGCCGCTAGGCCTTCGGCCGCAGCAGCCGGTCGGCGCCGCGCAGGGCGTGGCGGCCGACCGCCTTGCCGAGGGCGACCCCCGCCTCGTCGGCGGACCGGGTGTGGATCCCGGAGAAGATCCGCGCGTCGACGTTGTCGCGCGTCAGCTGCTCCCAGCTCGTGTACGTCCGCTCGACCCCGGGGGCGGTCGGGCTGGTCAGGGAGAACGGCGCGGTACGGGGTCCCGCGAGGGCCTCCAGGATCACCTCGGCGGCACCGGAGTACGTGTTGTGGCCGCTGGGGTAGTCCGGGTGGGCCGGAGTGGCGTGCAGCGGGGTCCAGGCCGGGTCGGTGCCGATGGAGCCGGTGCGGATCGCCGTGACCGGGCGCCAGCGCGTGTACGCGTACTTGCTGTCGGAGGTGGCGATCTGCGTGTCGACCAGGGCGGCGTGGAACAGCGCGATCAGACCGGCCCGTTCGGCGGCCGAGCCGTGCGAGCGGGTCACGGCGACGCGCAGGGGTTCGGTGTACAGGGTCAGCGAGGACCCGTACCAGAAGGTGGCGGTCTCGGTCTGGCGGGCGGTGCGGACGGTGGAGTCGGCCGCCCCGTACGCGCGCACCTCGGCCAGGTCGGCCCGGTACTGCCTTGAGCCGAGGGCGGGCGGCGGGCCGATCCGGTACTGGTCCGGGGAGTCGAGCAGGAACGGCTCGGCGACCCGGTTGCCGTACTGCGCGGCGGGGGCGTAGCCGTCGGGCGTGGGCTGCCACACGCCGGGGGCGGCCGCCGGGACGGTGAAGGGCGCGTTCACGGAGGCGGGGTCGAGGCCGTCCCCCGCGCGGGCGGCGAGCGAGAGCTTCGCCTGCCGGGCCCCGGCGGCGACGCCCCGGTCCTCGGCGCGGCCGTCGGGGATGCGGTCGAGGGTGGCGGCGAGCGCGGCGTCGAGGTCCGCCGTGCGGGCGGGTGCGAGGGCGACGAGCGCGTCGTGGACGGCGGAGGCGACGGCCGCGTCCTGGAAGGCCGCGCGGTCGCGGCCGCCGGGGGCCTCCCGGGTGGCGCGGGCGGCAGCGAGCCAACTGATGGCCCAGGTCCGGCTGTTGGTGATCTGGGTGGGCGCGCCGGCGGCGGCGACGGTCCGCGCGGTGGTGTCGTACCACTCGCGCACGACGGCCCCGCCGTCCCCGGCGGGCGCGGCCTGGGCGGCCTGGGCGGAGGGGACGGCGACCGTGGCGGACAGCACCAGGGCGGACCCGAGGGAGATCAGGGTGGAACGGGACGGCTTCACGAACACTCCTGGCAGGGGGACTTCGAGACGGAGGGGCGGGCGGGTCGGGTGGCTCGGACGGGCACCCTCACCGACACAGCGCACCGGCGACGCGCAGGAAATCGATCGCGCGCCGCTTGGTCAGACCGGGAGTTCTCACTGCCATGCGGCGAAGCTAGCCACCGCCGGCCCCACCCCACAACACCCCTCCCCCAACTGGCCCGTTCGGCCACACACCTGCCATCCACCGTCCACACCCGCGTTACACACCGCCCCGGCGGCCTCCGGGTCAGCCGACGCGGGTCAGCCGGTGCGGTGGACCACCTCGCCCGCCACCGCCACCAGCTCCGCCACCGTGCCCGGGATCTGCTCCGGGGGGACCGAGAGGATGTCGCGGGAGAGGATCACGAAGTCGGCCGCCTTGCCCACGGTCAGGGAACCGCGGTCCTCGTCGAGGAAGTTGGCGTACGCCGAGCCCATCGTGTAGCCGTGGACCGCCGTCCGCGCGTCCACCGTCTCCGCCGGCTGCCAGGGGTCGCCGCCCGCCAGCGGGCGCCGGGTCAGCGCCGTGTAGATGCCGATCATCGGGTCCATCTCGGCCACGTTCCAGTCGCTGGAGAAGGCCAGCACCGCCCCGGCGTCGTGGAGGCTGCGCATCGGCCAGGCCTTGTGCCAGCGGCCCTCGCCCACGTTCTCCGCCCAGTCCTGGCCCGGGCCGGCGATCTCCGGTGCGCAGTGCCTCGGCTGCATGCAGGCCACCACCCCGAGCTCCGCGAAGCGCGGTACGTCCTCGGGGTCCAGGCATTCCACGTGCACCACCTGGTGGCGGGCGTCGCGCGGGCCGTTCACCGTCCGCGCGTGCTCGACGGCGTCGAGGACCGTGCGGATGCCCCGGTCGCCCGTGGCGTGGACGAAGCACTGGAACCCGCGCGCGTCCAGGCGGGCGAGGAGCCCGGCGAACTCCTCCGCCGGGTAGAAGGTCTCGCCCCGGTGCGCACCGCAGCCGGTGTACGGCTCCAGCAGCGCGGCCGTGCGCGGTTCCACCACGTCGTCGATGTAGAGCTTGAGGGGGCCCACCCGGAACCGGTCCCCCGCGTGCACGCGGGCCGCGGCCTCGAAGTGGTCGAGGTCCTCCTCGGTGGTGCCGCGCGGGTGGAACAGCGCGGCCACGATCCGCGAGCGCAGCCGGCCTTCCGAGCGCGCCCGGTCGTACAGTTCCAGGTCGTCCAGGGAGTTCTGCGGCTCCACGACCGTGGTGATGCCGAAGCCGATCGCGTCGTCGAGGCTCTTGGCGAGGCGGCCGTACTGGCGGTCCGGCGAGGCCCACGGCACGCCCAGGTCGCGCAGGGCGCGGTGGCCGTCCCGGGAGAGGCCCTTGACGGCGAAGTCCTTGACGAATCCGGTGGGTTCCCCGGTCACCGGGTCCACGGCCGCCGTGCCGAAGGGCAGGTCGGTACGGCCCTTCGCGACCCCGAGGCGGCGCATGGCCGCGGTGTTGAGCCAGGCCGTGTGGACGTCGTACGAGAGCACGATCGCCGGGGTGTCCCCGGTGACGGGGTCCAGGTCGGCCGCGGTGGGCATGCGGCCGCCGGGGATCGCGGAGTAGTCGAAGGCCTCGGCCTCGATCCACTCCGCGTCCGGGTTCGCCGCGTGCCACGCGCCGATCCGGTCGAGGATCGCGTCGAGCGTCCGTACCCCCGCGAGCTGCACGCACGCGTCGTCCGAGCCGAGCCGGACGTGGTTGTGGGCGTCGATGAAGCCGGGCAGCACCAGCCGGCCGCCCGCGTCGATCCGCTCGGTGTCGGGGCCCGCCCACTGGGCGGCCTCCGCATCCGGGCCGACCCAGACGATCCGCCCGTCGCGCACGGCGAGGGCCTCGGCCTCGGGCAGGTCGGGGTCCACGGTGTACACGCGGGCTCCGGTGAGCAGCAGGTCGGCATGGATGCGGTGCGACATGGGGTGGTGCTCCTGTGCAGAGGGGGTACGGAGGGGCGGTGCGGGCGCGCGCTTCTCAGGCGGCCGGGACGTACGCGGGGACCCGCCGGGCCAGCGCCCAGTACGCGAGGCCGGAGACGACCGAGCCGAGCAGCGTGAGGTCCGCGCCGCCGAGCGGGGCCACGAGCGGCCCGGTCCACAGCTCGGAATCGCAGGTCAGGGCGGCGAAGACCATGCCGGCGAGCAGCGCGGCCATGCCGGCCGGGTGGTAGCCGGCGCGGTACCAGTAGGCGCCGGCGCTCCCGGCGTGCAGCGCGTCGGAGTCGTAGTGGCAGCGGCGCATCAGCATGTCGGCGAGGAAGACCCCTCCCCAGGGGGCGAACACGATGATCAGGAGGGAGAGGAAGGAGAGCAGCGAGGTGGTGAAGTCCGTGAGGAAGAGCGCGGCGAGCGATCCGGCGGCGGTCACGGCGGCGCTGATCACGATGGCCCGGGCCCGGCTCCACGGGATGCCGAGGACCTGGAGGTTCAGGCTGGAGGAGTAGAGGGTGATGATCGAGTTGGTGACGGAGCCGCCCAGTACGAGGGCCAGGAACAGCGGCTTGAACCAGCCCGGCAGCAGGCTCTCGGCTCCTGCGACGGCGTCGGTCATATCGGTCTGGGTGGCGGCGGCGACGCCCGCGATCCCGAGGGCGACGGAGGAGACGAAGCCGCCCAGCGCGCCCGTCCAGGTGATCGACTTCAGCGAGGTGGTGCGGGGCAGGTAGCGGGTGTAGTCGGCGGGCATCGGCAGGTACGAGAACGGCCCCGCGAGCATCACGACGAAGGCCAGGCTCCAGCCGGACAGCCCCGGGACCGCGGCGTCGGCCGGGGCTGCGGTCTCGGCCCCGGGCAGGACGAAGACCAGGAGCGCGGCGAAGCCGACGGCGAGGACGTAGGCCATCCAGCGCTCCGCGAACTGCACGGTGGCGTGGCCCCACATGGCGACGGCGAAGGTGAGCGCGAGGGTGATGCCGAGCGCGAGGGCCCGGGCCGCCGTGCCCTCGCCGAGGCCGGTCTCGGCGAAGAAGACCTCCAGCGCCAGGGTGCCGACCACGGTGTTGACGATGGTGTAGCCGATGCTCACCACCCAGTTCAGGACCCCGGCCGGCCAGTTGCCCCGTACGCCGAAGGCCGCGCGGGAGATGACCAGGGTGGCGGTGCCGGTGCGGATGCCGCTGAGGCCGGCGGCGCTGACCGCGAAGAAGGACAGCCCGCTGATCACGACCACGGCTGTGGCCTGCCAGAAGGAGAGCCCGAACGCGACGGCGAGGGCGCCGTTGATCACGTAGGTGAAGGTGAGGTTGGAGCCGAACCAGAGCCAGAAGAGGTCCTTGGCGCCGCCGTGGCGCTCGGCGTCGGGGATGGGGTCGATGCCGTGCGTCTCGACTCTGAAGACCTCGTCGACGTCGGCCGTCGTCTCCTGCTGCGCCATGCGTCTGCCCCTGACCTCTTGATCCGGTGAACCACGACGTCCACATTGAATGACGTTCTAAGTTCTTGAATGGCATTCAAGATGCGCCGACGAGCCGGGCCCCGTCAAGACCCCGTCCGGGATAAGGTCGGCCCAGGAAGATCGGGAAGGCGGCACGGGTGGCAGGGGCAGCGGGAGCGGCACGCCGGCGCGACGGGCGGATCGCCCAGGAGCGGATGCTGGAAGAGGCCATGACGGTGATCGCCGAGGACGGGCTGGCGACGCTGACCATGTCCGCGCTCGCCGAGCGGCTCGGCACCAGCGGCGGCCACATCCTGTACTACTTCGGCAGCAAGGACCGGCTACTGCTGGCCGCGCTGCACTGGAGCGAGAGCCAACTGGCCGAGGAACGCGCCGCGTTGCTGGCCCGCCGGGTCACCGCCCACCGCAAACTGGCGCTCTTCCTCGAGCTCTACCTGCCGCGCGGACCCCGCGACCCGCGCTGGACGCTGTGGATCGAGCTGTGGGCCCGCACCCCCTCGAACGAGCCGCTGCGCGCCGCGCAGCAGGAGATCGACGACGGCTGGCAGCGGGACCTGGAGGCGCTCCTCGCCAAGGGCGTCGAGCAGGGCCGCTTCGCCGCCGGCCTGGACGTCCCCGCCCGCGCCTCGGAGCTGCTCGCCCTGCTGGACGGCCTGAGCACCCGCGTGGTCCTGGGCCAGCGCGGCGCCGACCGCGCCGAGTCGCTGGAACGGGCCCGCTCGGCGGCGGCCCTGCTCGTCCCGCACCTGTGACCGCCCCCGGACACGGGGAAAGCCCGCCCGGGCCTTAGCGCCCCGGACGGGCTTTTCCGCTCCTCGGCGGAGGTTCTCGGGAAGAAGCGTCACTTCTTCTTGGCGACGGCTTCCTTCGCGGCGGCTTCCTTCGCGGCGGCTTCCTTCGCGGCGGCCTTCTTGGCCGGCGCGCCCTCGGAGTTGCCGTAGTACGCCTGCAGCATCAGCTGCTTCAGGTCGTCGATCATCGGCATCCGCGGGTTGGCGGGCGCGCACTGGTCGGCGTAGGCGTTCATGGCCTGGACCGGCAGGGCCTCGATGAAGGCCTGCTCGTCCACGCCCTCCTCGGCGAAGGAGGAGGTGATCCCGCACTTGGCGCGCAGGTCCTCGACGGCCTTGGCGTAGGATTCGACGCCCTCGGCCGGGGTGGCGGCCGGCAGGCCCAGCATCTTCGCGATCTCCTGGAACCGCTCCGGGGCCCGGTAGACCTCGGCCTTCGGCCACGGGGTGGCCTTGTGCGTGACGGTGCCGTTGTGGCGGATCACGTGGGGCAGGAGCAGCGCGTTGGTGCGGCCGTGGGCGACGTGGAAGGTGTTGCCCAGGGTGTGCGCCATGGCGTGGACCATGCCCAGGAAGGCGTTGGCGAAGGCCATGCCCGCCACCGTGGAGGCGTTGTGCATCTTCTCGCGGGCCTCGGGGTCGTTGGGGCCGTCGACCACGCAGCGCTGCAGGTTCTCGAAGATGAGCTTGATGGCCTGGAGGCACAGCCCGTCGGTGTAGTCGTTCGAGTACGCGGAGACGTAGGCCTCGGTGGCGTGCGTCAGGGCGTCGAAGCCGGAGTCGGCGGTCACCTTGGGCGGGAGGCCCATCGGCAGCATCGGGTCGACGATGGCGACGTTCGGGGTCAGCGCGTAGTCGGCGAGCGGGTACTTCTGGGCCGCGGCCGGGTCGGAGATGACGGCGAACGGGGTGACCTCGGAGCCGGTGCCCGAGGTGGTCGGGATGGCGACCATCTTGGCCTTCTGGCCGAGCGAGGGGAACTTGTAGGCGCGCTTGCGGACGTCGAAGAACTTCTCCTTCGTGTCGGCGAACTCCACCTCCGGGCGCTCGTACATCAGCCACATGATCTTCGCGGCGTCCATCGGCGAGCCGCCGCCGAGGCCGATGATCGTGTCGGGCTGGAAGTCGCGCATCATCGCGGCGCCGGCCTGGACGGTGGAGAGCTCCGGGTTGGGCTCGACGTTGTCGATGACCTGGATGGCCACGGCTCCGTCGCGGGCCTGGAGGATGTCGGTGACCTTCTGCACGAAGCCGATGGAGACCATCGTCTTGTCGGTGACGATCGAGACCCGGCTGATGCCGTCCATCTCACCGAGGTAGCGGATGGAGTTGCGCTCGAAGTAGATCTTCGGCGGGACCTTGAACCACTGCATGTTGGTGTTGCGCCGTCCGATCCGCTTGATGTTGATCAGGTTGACCGCGGTGACGTTGTTCGACACCGAGTTGTGGCCGTAGGAGCCGCAGCCGAGGGTGAGCGAGGGGAGGAAGGCGTTGTAGACGTCGCCGATGCCGCCGAAGGTGGAGGGCGAGTTGGCGATGACGCGGATCGCCTTGACCTTCTTGCCGAACTCCTCGACGAGCTCCTCGTCCTCGGCGTGGATGGCGGCGCTGTGCCCCAGACCGTGGAACTCGACCATGGCGGCGGACAGTTCGAGGCCGTGCTCGGTGTCGGAGGCCTTCAGGGCGGCCAGCACCGGGGAGAGCTTCTCGCGGGTCAGCGGCTCGTTCTCGCCGACCTCGTTGCACTCCGCGAGGAGGATGGAGGCGTCGGCGGGGACGGTGAATCCGGCCTGCTCGGCGATCCACTGCGGGGACTTGCCGACGACCGCCGGGTTCAGCTTGGCGCCGGAGGCGTCGGCGGCGTAGGCCGTCGTCCCGAAGATGAACTGCTCCAGCTTGGTCTTCTCGGCGGCGGAGACCACGTGGGCGCCGAGCCGCTTGAACTCGGCGATGCCCTTCTCGTAGATCTCGGCGTCGAGGATGACGGCCTGCTCGGAGGCGCAGATCATGCCGTTGTCGAAGGCCTTGGAGAGCACGATGTCGTGGATCGCGCGGGCCAGCTTGGCGCTCTTGTGGACGTAGGCGGGGACGTTGCCCGCGCCGACGCCCAGGGCCGGCTTGCCGCACGAGTACGCGGCCTTGACCATGGCGTTTCCGCCGGTCGCGAGGATGGTGGAGACGCCCGGGTGGTTCATGAGGGCGCCGGTGGCCTCCATGGAGGGGGCGGTGACCCACTGGACGCAGTTCTCCGGGGCGCCGGCGGCCACGGCGGCGTCGCGGACGATGCGGGCGGCCTCGGCCGAGCAGTTCTGCGCGGAGGGGTGGAAGGCGAAGATGATCGGGTTGCGGGTCTTCAGGGCGATCAGCGCCTTGAAGATCGTGGTGGAGGTCGGGTTGGTGACCGGGGTCATCGCGCAGACGACACCGACCGGCTCGGCGATCTCCGTGATGCCGTTCAGCTCGTCGCGGCGGATGACTCCGGCGGTCTTCAGCCCGCGCATCGAGTTCACGACGTGCTCGCAGGCGAAGAGGTTCTTGACGGCCTTGTCCTCGAAGAGGCCGCGGCCGGTCTCCTCGACGGCGAGCTGCGCGAGCTCTCCGTGCGCGCTCAGCGCGGCCAGCGAGGCCTTCTTGACGATGTGGTCGACCTGCTCCTGGTTGAACGACGCGAACCGGTCCAGCGCGGTCAGCGCCTCCTTGACCAGTCCGTCCACCATCTCGTTGGCCTGCATGGCGGGAACTCCTTCATTTCGACTCAACCCGAACCGCTTTCCTGATGACTCAATTCGACACCCAAAAGCGGAAGCCGCCGTGCCGAGAAAGCCCTTTCCCGCCGGGCCGAAGGACCGTTCACACCCGTTCACGCCCTCCCGATCACGCCTCTGACCTGCATGAACATCCCGGGACCTAAGACCCCTGTGCGCTTGTGAAAACTTTCACAAGAATTTCGCGCGGAGTGCGCCCTACCGCGCTCCTCCCCCAGCGCGCACAATCACCGTGACGAGTTCGCGGCGACCGTAAGGGGGGTGCGCGTGCGCAGTCAGGTGCGCGTGGCGGACGGACGGAGTCTGACGGTGGAGCGCTGGGGCGATCCGTACGGCAAACCCGTGTTCCTGCTCCACGGCATGCCCGGAAGCCGGCTGGGCCCGGCCCCCCGGGGGATGGTGCTCTACCAGCGCCGGATGCAGCTCATCGCCTACGACAGGCCCGGCTACGGCGGCTCCGACCGCCACCCGGGCCGCACCGTGGCCGACGTGGCCGGGGACGTGGCCGCGATCGCCGACGCCCTGGGCCTGGACACCTTCGCCGTGGCCGGCCGCTCCGGCGGCGGCCCCGGCGCATTGGCCTGCGCGGCCCTGCTCCCCGACCGGGTCACCCGGACCGCGGCCCTGGTCCCCCTCGCCCCCCGGGACGCGGAGAACCTGGACTGGTTCGAGGGCATGGCCGAGTCGAACGTGCTGGAGTACTCGACGGCCGGCCGGGACCCCGAGGAGCTCGCGGCCCGGCTGATCCCGCGCGCCGCGGGCATCGCCGCGGACCCCGGACGACTCCTGGACGAACTGCGCCGCGAGCTCACCGCCAGCGACCGCATGATCGTGGCGGACGCGGGCCTGCGGGGGATGCTGCTGCGCAACTACCGGGAGGGCGTCCGCACCTCCGCCTACGGCTGGATCGACGACATCATCGCCTTCAGCAGCCCCTGGGGGTTCGACCCCGCGGACATCCGCTGTCCGGTGCTGATCTGGCACGGCGAGCTCGACGTGTTCTCGCCCGTGGGTCACTCCCGCTGGCTGGCCCGCCGGATCCCCGGCGCCACCACCACCATCGACCCCGCCGCCGCGCACTTCGCGGCACTGCGCGCCCTGCCCGACGTACTGACGTGGCTGCTCAGGGACCTGCCCGTGCCGCCCGTCAGCGAACAGCAGCCGGCGTAGGCGGGCCGCGCGAAAAAGAAAAGGATCTTGCCGTCAGGCAAACGGCCGAATACCGCAGCCGCTCGCATTCGGTCAGATTTTCCACGGACGCTTGACCGGCCGTCACATCCGGGTGGAACACAGCTCAGGTTATCCGTCGCGCGTGGGCGTTTAGCACGACGAAGGGCCCGCAGACAGGTAAAGTCCGCGCCAGACCCCGACTACGTCGGGGTCCAACCCTTCCCATTCCCCATGACCTCCCCGAGGACGGCGTCATGAACACCTCCGCAACCCCCCCGACCGGTACCGTCAAGGTCCGCCGCGTCCCTCTCGACCGGATCGACGTCCGCGGTGCGCGCGCGGCCGCGACCCTGGGCCGCGTCCTTCCCACGGAATCCGGTCGGCAGGTTCAAGCGCCGATCTTCAACTCTGCACTCTGACCCCGAAGTACGCGCTCTAGACTGGTGGAATGACCGGCCTGATCGCTTTTCGCGAGATCGTCCTGAAAGTTCACAGCAGATGCGATCTTGCTTGTGATCATTGCTATGTCTATGAACACGCAGATCAGAGCTGGCGAGCCCGGCCGAAAGTGATCTCCCCCGAGGTCATTTCACAGACCGCGTCGCGGCTCGCCGAACACGCAAGGGCACACGCACTCCCCTCCGTCACGGTCATCCTCCACGGAGGGGAACCGCTTCTGGCCGGGCCCGGCCGGTTGCGGCTCGTGTGCGAGGAGTTCACCCGCGCCCTCGACGGCGTCGCCCCGCTCGACCTGCGCATCCACACCAACGGACTCCAGCTCAGCACCCGTTACCTCGACCTCTTCGCCGAGTACGGCGTCAGCGTCAGCGTCTCCCTCGACGGCGACCGCGCGGCCAACGACCGCCACCGCCGCTTCGCCGACGGCCGCACCAGCCACCCGCTGGTCCTCGCCGCCGTGGACCTCCTGCGCACCGAGCCCTACCGCCACCTCTACCAGGGCCTGCTCTGCACCGTGGACGTGGCCAACGATCCCGTCGCCGTGCTGGACGCCCTCGTGGAACTGGCCCCGCCGCGCGTGGACTTCCTCCTCCCCCACGCCACGTGGCAGACGCCCCCGGTCCGGCCCGACGGCGCCCCCGACACCTACGCGCGCTGGCTGCTGCGGGTCTTCGACCACTGGGAGCAGGGCGATCGCCCGGTCCCCGTACGGCTCTTCGACTCGCTGTTCTCCACCCTGCGCGGCGGGCCCAGCCTCACGGAGTCCCTGGGCCTGGCGCCCACCGATCTCGTCGTGGTGGAAACCGACGGTTCGCTGGAGCAGGTGGACTCGCTCAAGAGCGCCTTCGACGGCGCCGCCGCCACCGGGTTCAACGTCTTCGACCACCCCTTCGACCTGGTCGCCTCCCACCCCGGGGTCCGTGCCCGGCAGCTGGGTCTGGCGGGTGTCAGCGACACGTGCCGCCGGTGCCCCGTCGTACGTTCGTGCGGCGGCGGGCTCTACACCCACCGCTACAAGGCCGATCCGGCGGACCCGGACGGCGCCGGGGACTTCGACAACCCCTCCGTCTACTGCACCGACCTGCGCGAGCTCGTCGACGGGGTCGCGGGCCGTACGAGCGTCCGCGCGGCCGCGCCGGAGCTGTCCGACCCGGCCCGCCTCGCAGCCTCCCAGGAGCAGCTCACCCGGGACCTGCTCGCCCTCTTGAACGACGGCCGGACGGGTGATCCCGAATGGGACCGGGCCTGGGGGGTGCTCGGCGCCGTGGAACGCGCCGGGGACCCGGGCGCGGACGCGCTGGACGCCGTACTGGCCCACCCCTTCACCCGGACCTGGGTGATGGGCTGCCTCGACTCCGCGCGCGAGGGCCGCGGCGACGGGGCGGAGGCGGCCCGCCGGCTGACCGCCCTGGCCGCCGCCGCCGTCCTGCGCGGCGGGCTCGACCTGCCCGCCGAGGTGGTCTACCGGGACGGCGAGGTCTACCTGCCGACGCTCGGGCTGCTGAGGCTGGGCGAACCCGGCACCGAGGGGCGGGCCGCGCTGTACGCCACCGACGAGGGGTACGCCGTACGGGAGGGGGGCCGGCCCGAGCACCGCTTCGGTCCGGCCGCGGGGGACGCCCGCTGGCAGCCCGTACGGACCTGGTCGCCCGGGCCGGACGCGGCCCCCGTGGCCCTGGAGGACCTGGACCCCCACCGCAACTGCTTCGCCCGCCCGCCCCGGCTGCGCCTGGGCGCCGGCGAGGCCGAGGAGTGGCGGGAGCGCCTCGACGGGGCCTGGGCGCTGCTGCACGCCTCGGTGCCGGACACCGCGCGGGCGGCCGCGGCCGGGCTGACCACGCTGACCCCGCTCGCGGGCGGCCCCCGGGCCGGCGGCTGGGGCGAGGCCGGACGGCACGGGCCCGGCGCGCTCGGAGTGCCGTACGCGGCGGGGGCGCCGGAGACCGCGCTCGCGCTGCTGACCGGGTGGCGGCGGGCGCGGCTGCAGGCACTGACCGAGGTGGCCGACCTGTACGCGCTGGACGGGGAGTGGCAGCACCCCTCGCCGTGGCGGGAGCGTCCGGTCCCGGTGTCCCGGCTGCTGGCCGACGTGCACGAGCGGGTGGCCGTGGAGGCCTACCGGCGGGCGACGGCGAGTGCCGAGCCCGGCGGGGCGGACCGGATCAACCGGGCGCTGGACCGGCTGTCGGGCGCGGCGGAACTGACGAGCACCGGCAGCCGGCTCGTGGAGCAACTGCGCTGGGAGCTCAAGGCGGTCGACGCGTGAGCCCCCTCTTAGAGTCCGGCCCGGAGTCCGGCCCGGAGTCCGGCCCGGATCCCGGCGCCCAGCTCCACCGGCTCGGCGTGCGGCCCGGCATGCGCCTCATGGCGCATGCCGCCCTCGGCGGCACCGGGCTGCGCGCCGAGGCCCTGCGCGACACCCTCCTCGGCCTCCTGGGCCCGCACGGCACCCTGGCGGTGCCGGCGTTCACCCCGGACAACTCCAAGACCTCCACCGCGCACCTGGAGCGGATCGCGGGCCTCACCGGCGAGGAGGTACGGGCCTTCCGCGAGCGGATGCCCGCCTTCGACCCGGCGCGCACCCCGAGCCACGGCATGGGCGTCCTCGCCGAGGCGGTGCGCACCGCCCCGGGCGCCGCGCGCAGCGGACATCCGCAGACCTCTTTCGCGGCGGTCGGCGAGGGTTCCCGGGAACTGTGCGCGGGACACCCTCTGACCAGCCATTTGGGCGAGGAATCACCCTTGGGAAAGATGTGCGGGGAGGGATGGAAGGTACTCATGATCAATGTGGGATTTTCCGTCTGCACCGCCTTCCATCTCGCGGAGTATCGAATTCCGAAGCCCCCCTTGCGCATGTACGAGTGTGTGGTGAAGGTGAACCTTCCGGGGCTTACCGGGGGGCAGCCCGCTGAGCCGGAGGGGAAAGGGTGGACCGCGTACGAGGACGTCGCGCTGGATGACAGCGATTTCGCCGAGATCGGCAGGTCGTTCCCGGATGACCGGGTACACAGGGGGTGGGTGGGGAGAGCGCCGGCCATGCTCTTCTCCCTTCCGGATGCCGTCGATCACGCGCTTGAATGGATGACCGAAAACAGACGCTGATTGACTGAACCATGAGGGGATGTGGCGAAGCAGCTCCGGAATGATGTTTCTTCGCTCGCATCTTCGGGACGGGGGTCGTGTGCCCGCATCAGTGCAGCCCTATTTTTTTCTCAGTTATGCGCATACACCGAGGTTCGGGGCGGGAGGACCCGACCCGGACATGTGGGTGGAGCGCCTGTTCCGCGATCTCTGCAGCCATGTCATGGCGCTGACGAATCTGCCGGCCGGATCCGAGGCCGGCTTCATGGACCGGGAGATACGCAGCGGTGAGGGCTGGTCGGAACGGCTCGGGGCGGCGCTCGCCACCTGCCGGGTCTTCGTCCCCCTGTTCTCACCGCGCTACTTCGCCAGCGAGATGTGCGGGAAGGAGTGGTTCGCCTTCGCGCAGCGTGCCATCCAGCACGAGGCGCTCAGCAACCAGCCGGCCGAGGCCATCGTGCCCGCGCTGTGGGTGCCGGTTCCGCCTTCCCAACTGCCGCTCCCCGCAGAGCGGTTGCAGTTCAACCACAACACCTTCGGGGAGCGGTACGTCACCGACGGGCTGTACGGCCTGATCAAACTCCGCGGCTACGCCGAGCAGTACGAGAGCGCCGTGTACGAACTCGCCAAGCGGATCGTCCGCGTCGCCGAGACCGTACGGCTCGATCCCATCCGCCCGCTGGACTACCGGCTGGTGCCGAGCGCCTTCGGTTCGCCCAGCAGCACGGCGCGCACCCTGCACGTCACCGTGGCCGCCTCTTCCCGGCACGATCTGCCGGAGGGCCGCAGCCCCGAGTACTACGGGGACAGCGCGCTGGAGTGGAACCCGTACCACCCGGTCTCCCAGCGGCCCATCGCGTACGTGGCCGAGGACCTGGTGCGCAACCTCAACTACCAGACGACCGTGGGCTCGTTCGACGACGAGGCCGGGCACTTCGACTCCAAACAGCCGCCGACCCGGCCCGAGATCCTCATCGTCGACCGGTGGGCGGTGGAGGACGAACATCGCAGGCTGCGCCTCGCCGCCTTCGACCAGGAGTCCCGGCCGTGGATCAACGTGGTCGTTCCGTGGAACCGCTACGACCACCAGAGCCGCGCGAAGGAGAGCGAGTTGGCCCACCGGCTCGAAGAGACCATGCCCCTCAAGATGAGCCAGGGGCGGGCCGCCTGCCGGGCCGCCGCCAACGGCGTGGCCAACATGGAGACCCTCGGCCAGATCCTCCCGCAGGTGGTGGAGGCGGCCGCCCAGCAGTTCCTCAGACACGCACAGGTGTATCCGCCCGCCGGCAGCCCCACGGGGGGCGCCGAACGGCCCCGCCTGCTCGGGCCGATGGGGATGAACGGGCCCCCGCCCACCCCGCGCGCCCCCTTCCCGCCGAACGCGGGCGGCGCGGGCCAGGCGCAGGGCGGTACCGCCGCGGGCGGCGCCGCCGGCGCCTCTGACGGGGCCGACGACAACGACGACAACGACCGGGGGGACGCGGATGACAGCGAGTCGTGACAGCCACAACAGCAGTGACGGACAGCGCGAGGGGCGCATCGTCACCTTCTACTCGTACAAGGGCGGCACGGGCCGCACCATGGCGATGGCCAACACCGCCTGGATCCTCGCCGCCAACGGCAAGCGGGTCCTCGCCGTGGACTGGGACCTGGAGGCTCCCGGCCTGCACCGCTTCTTCCACCCCTTCCTGGACCCCTCCACCCTGGGCGCCACCACCGGGGTGATCGACCTGATCAGCGAGTACGCCTGGGCGGCGACCAGTCCGGTGCAGCGCGCCGACGACTGGCACAAGGACTACGCGCGGATACAGCCGCACGCCGTCTCGCTCACCCCCGAGACCCTCGGCTGGGAGTTCCCCGACGGGGGCACCCTCGACTTCGTCTCGGCGGGCCGGCAGAACCGCGAGTACTCGGCGACCGTCTCCACCTTCGACTGGGACAACTTCTACGACCGGCTCGGCGGCGGCCTCTTCTTCGACGCCCTGAAGGCCGACATGAAGAAGAACTACGACTACGTCCTGATCGACAGCCGCACCGGGCTCTCCGACATAGCCGACATCTGCACCGTCCACCTCCCGGACATCCTGGTCGACTGCTTCACCCTCTCCGACCAGTCCATCGACGGCGCCGCCTCCGTGGCCCGCCAGATCGACGAGCGGTTCAGCGATCGGGAGATCAAGATCTACCCGGTCCCGATGCGCATCGACGAGGGCGAGAAGGAGAAGGCCGACGCGGGCCGCGCGCTGGCCCGGATCAAGTTCGACCGCTTCCCCAACGGCCTGATCGGGGACGAACTCACCTCCTACTGGGGCGCGGTGGAGATCCCGTACCGCCCCTACTACGCCTACGAGGAGACCCTGGCCACCTTTGGCGACGAGGCCGGGCTCACCAACTCCCTGCTCTCCGCCTTCGAACGGCTCACCGCCGTGGTCACCGAGGGCGAGGTCGTCTCCATGCCGGCCATCGCCGAAGAGGTCCGGATGCGCATCCGGGACGCCTTCACGCGGCGCCGCCCGGCCCTGCCCGCCGACCTCTTCCTCTCCTACGTCGCCGAGAACCGGATGTGGGCCGACTGGATCGAGTCGGTGCTCACCCGGGCCGGGTTCCGGGTCGTACCCAAGGACGTCTCCGCGGAACGGGCCCCGGGATCCTCCTCCGGGGACACCATCGGCGGAGCGGGCATCAGCGTGGACACCGCGGCCCGGACCGTGGTGCTCCTGTCCAGCGCCTACCTCAAGTCCGCCCGGGCCGTCGACGTGTGGAACCGGGCCGCCTCCGAGGACCCGACGGGGGGCCGGCGCCAGCTGGTGCCGCTGCGGGTGGGCGACGTACGCCTCGCCACGCCCTACATCGACCGCAACCCGGTGGACCTCTTCCGGCTCGACGAGGTCCACGCGACCACCGCCCTGCTGCGCGCGGTCGAACGGCCGATGGCCCTGCCCGACAGCGTGGCCAGCGCCTCCGCGCCCGGACCCCGCTTCCCCGGGACCGTTCCGAAGATCTGGAACGCACCGCCCCGCAACCCCGGTTTCACCGGCCGCTCCATCGTGCTGGAGCGGATGCGCGACCAGCTCGGCGGCGGCATGGCCGTGGTGCTCCCCCAGCCGCAGACCCTGTTCGGGCTCGGCGGCGTGGGCAAGACCCAGGTGGCGCTCGAGTACGTGCACCGCTTCATGGCCGACTACGACCTGGTCTGGTGGATCTCCGCCGAACAGACCGACGACGTGGTCGCGGCCCTCGCGGAACTGGCCGTACGCCTCGGCGCGCAGACCGGCGAGGACATGTCGGCCGCCTCCCAGGAGGCCATCGACCTGCTGCGGCGCGGGGTTCCCACCTCGCGCTGGCTGCTGGTCTTCGACAACGCCGACGATCCCGAGACGCTCAAGCGGTTCTTCCCGCCGGGCGGGCCGGGACACGTGCTCGTCACCTCCCGCAACCAGTCGTGGTCCCAGTACGGCGACGCCCTCCCGGTGGACGTGTTCCTGCGCGAGGAGTCCATCGAGCACCTCCAGCGCCGGGCCCCGGGGCTCAGCAAGGAGGACGCCGAGCAGGTGGCCGTCGCGGTCGGGGACCTGCCGCTCGCGGTCGAGCAGGCCGGCGCGTGGATCGCGGAGACGGCGACCCCGGTCTCCGCGTACATCGAGCAGCTGGCCGAACAGGCCGCCCGCGTGCTGGGCCTGAACCAGCCGCCCGGTTACCCGGAGCCGGTGGCCGCCACCTGGAACGTCTCCATCGAGCGGCTCCAGTCGCGCTCCCCCGCGGCCGTACGGCTGCTGCAGTTGTGCGCCTTCTTCGCGCCGGAGCCGATATCGGCCAACCTGCTCTACAGCAAGGCGATGATCAACGCGCTGAAGCCGTACGACTCCTCGCTCCAGGAGAAGCTGATGCTGGGCCGGGTGATCCGGGAGATCGGCCGGTTCGCCATGGCCAAGGTCGACCAGGTCGGCAACAGCATCCAGGTCCACCGCCTGGTCCAGGCCGTGATCCGGGCGCAGCTGAGCGAGGAGGAGCAGCGCGAGGCCCGGCACGCCGTGCACCAGATCCTGGCGGGTGCCCGGCCCGACGACGACGAGCCGATAGACAACCCCGAGACCTGGCCGCGGTTCAACACCATCTGGCCGCACCTGACCCCCTCGGAGGCCCGCTTCTGCAAGGAGCCGGAGACCCGCCGGCTCCTGATCGACCGCGTGCGCTACCTCTGGAAGCGCGGTGACTTCAAGGCCGCGTACGCGCTGGGCGAGGAGCTGCGCGAGACCTGGCGCGAGACCCTGGGCGGCGACGACCTGCAGTACCTGTACCTGCGGTTCCACCTCTCCAACATCCTGCGGTCGCAGGGCCGGTTCGTGGAGGCGAAGGAGCTGGGCGAGGTCACGCTGGAACGGCAGCGGACGGTGCTCGGCCCCTCGCACCCGCACACGTACATGACCACCAGTGGTCTGGCGATGGACCTGGGCGCGCTCGGCCAGTACGGCGAGGCGATGGAGCTGGCGACGGCCGCGCACGAGGGCTTCAGCCAGATATTCCACGAGGCGCACCCCCGCACCCTGGCCGCCGCGAACAACCTGGCGCTGAACCTGCGCATGGTCGGGCAGTACGCGCGCGCCAGGGAGATCGACCAGGAGGTCTTCGACCGGCGCACCGAGGTGCTCGGCGCGGACCACCCGTACACCCTTTCCTCGGCCCAGAACCTGGCCCGGGACCTGCGCGAGGTCGGCCGGTACGACGACTCGGTGCAGCTGCTGAGCCGGACGTACGACATCTACAAGCGGACGCTGGGGCGGGCCTTCCCGGGCACCCTGTCGGCCGCGAAGAACCTGGCGGTGTCGCTGCGGCGGGCCGGCGACGTGGACGACGCGCTGCGGCTGACGACCGCGACGCGCAACCGCTACCGGGCCAAGTACACCTCGGTCAACCCCGACCTGCTCGCCTGCGAACTCAACCTGGCCTCCGACCTGTTCGCGACCGGGGAGCCGGGCGGGGCGCGGGACCTGGCGCAGGAGGTGGTGGAGGAGTTCATGAAGGTGCCGGGCGAGCGGCACCCGTACACCCTGGCCGCGGTCAACAACCTCGCGGTGTTCCACTGGGGCACGGGGGCGGCGGACACGGCGGAGACGATGCTCCGCCAGACGATCCAGCACATGCGCGTGGTGCTCGGGGACAACCACCCGCACACCATCTTCGCCAACCTCAACCTCGCCAACGCCCGGGCCGACCTGGGCGATCCGGAGGGTGCGCTGGAGCTGGAGCGGATCTCGGTGATGCGGCTGCGCGAGGCGCTGGGCGTCCACCACCCGGAGACCCTGGCCAGCTCCTCCAACATGGCGGTCAGCCTGGACATGATGGGCCGCAAGGAGGAGGCGAACCGGGTGCGGACCGAGGCGGTGACCGAACTGACCCGGCTGCTCGGGGAGGACCACGGCCTGACCCGGTACGCGCGTGACGAGCGGCGGGTCCACCGAGACCTGGAGCCGCTGGCGGTGTGATCCGAGGGGGCGGCTCCCGCCGGGGGCCGCCCCCGATCCGATATCAGACTGGGGGGTTCGCTGTGAGTGACAGCATGACCTTTCGCAACGAGGACCTGCCTGCCCTCTTCCACCACACCGACCAAGCGGCGATATCCCGCCAGCGGGAGTCCACCCAGGCCACCCGCGCCCAGCTGGTGCTGCTCGTCGCGGCAGCCGTGGCCGCCGCCCTGTCCGACGGGCCGCAGGTCGGATCGGTCTACCTGTTCGGGCTGCTGAGCGCCCTCTCCTACGCCGGGGTGCTGGCCGTGGGCGTACGGGCGACCCGGCGCCGGGCCCGTCCGCAGTGGCAGCTCAACCGCAGCGCCGCCGAGTTCATCAAGTCGCTGGCCTGGCGGTACGCCGTCCACGGAGCGCCCTTCGGCAGCGACGTGCCCGGGCCCGAGGCCACGTACCGGACGCGGCTGGAGGCGGGGCTGGACGAGCTGCGCAAGATGGGCTGGGAGGATCCGCGGACCGCCGGGCTGGTGCGCGACGGCGGGGAGATCACCGGCGCGATGCACCGGCTGCGCGGGCTGGACTACCAGGTGCGCAGGGAGACGTACGTCCGGGACCGGCTGATCGAACAGCGCAACTGGTACCAGCGCAAGACGGAGGTGTCGCGGCGGGCGACGAACCTGTGGTCGTGGTCGATCGTCCTGATGACCTGCCTGGCGCTGCTGTTCGCGCTGATCGGTGCCTTCGGGTCGGGTCCGGGGCCGAAGCTGACCGGGCTGCTGAGCGCGGCGGCGGCGGCCGGGATCGCCTGGAACGAGGTGCGGCGCCACCACCCGCTGATCGAGGCGCACACCCTGATCGAGCAGGACCTCTCCGCGATGATGGTCGTGATGCAGACGACCATCACCGAGTCCCAGTGGCCGTCCGCGGTCTACGAGACCGAGCGGTACGTCTCCCCGCAGCACACGGACTGGCTGGCCCGGCACAGCAGTTGAGACGGCACGGCACTTGAGGCGGCACGGGCCCGGCGGCCC
>NZ_JBSGXB010000094.1:0-23553 GCF_053609185.1 Streptomyces sp. NPDC054956
CTGGAGCCGGATCGCCTCGGCCGACGAGCTGGAGGCCTGGGAGGCGGCCTGGAGCGGCGAGGAGAGCACCGGCCTGTTCCGTCCGGCCCTGCTCACCGAGGAGATCGCCTTCCTCGCCGGCCGGGACGCCGCCGGGCGGATCGCCGCCGGGGCCGTCGCCAACCTCACGGGCTCCGTCGTCGGCCTCTCCAACGTGTTCACCGCCGAGGCCACGCCGGACGACTCCGCGTGGAGCGGCGCCCTCGCCGCGATCGCCGGGCTGTGGCCGGGGCTCGGCGTGGTCGGCTACGAGTCCGGCAGCGACCTGGACACCGCCGTCCGCCACGGCTTCCGGCCGGTCGGCCCGCTGCGGGTCTGGCTGCGCACCGGCGAGCGGACCCGCCCGCTGCGTACGCACCCGGCCTGAGCGGGGTCACGAACGGGCCCGGGAGACCGCGGGCCCGGAACGCGCGCAGGCCGGGGATCCCGCCCGGGCCCTGCGTCACGGCTCCAGGGCCAGCCGTGGCACGTCCGTCCGGTCGATGCCGAACACCTGCGCGTACAGCGACAGTTCCGCCTCCAGCGCCCGGACCATCGTCTCCGCGCGCCGGAACCCGTGGCCCTCGCCCTCGAAGGCCACGTAGGCGTGCGGGACGGACCGCCCGCGCATCGCGTCCAGCAGTCGCCGTGCCTGCGCGGGCGGGCAGACCGGGTCGTCCAGGCCCTGCAGCAGGACGAACGGCGCGGTGATCCGCTCCGCCAGGGCCACCGGGGAGCGTTCCCGGTTGCGCAGCGCCAGGGTCTGCGGGGGCCCGGCGAGGCCGTCGAGGTAGCGGGACTCCAGGTCGTGGGTCTCCCCGGCGAAGCCGAGCAGGTCCAGTACCGGGTAGATGATCGCCGCGCACGCGTACAGGCCGGTGGTGGCCAGCGAGGCCGCCGCCGTCCAGCCGCCCGCGCTGCCGCCCCGGATCGCGAGCCGGTCCGGGTCGGCGGTGCCCTCGGCGGCCAGGGCCCGGGCCACGGCCGCGCAGTCCTCGACGTCGACCACGCCCCACTGCTCGCGCAGCCGCTCCCGGTAGGCGCGCCCGTAGCCGGTGGAGCCCCCGTAGTTGACCTCGACCACGCCGATGCCCCGCGAGGTGAAGTAGGCGATGTTCAGGTCGAGTACGGGCGGCACGTGGTCGGTGGGACCGCCGTGCGCCCACACCACGTACGGGGGCAGCTCGTCCGCCCGGGCCCGCAGGACGGGATGGTGCGGCGGGTAGACGTGGGCGTGGATCTCCCGGCCGCCCGGGCCGGGGAAGGTCCGGCTCTGCGGTTCCGGGTAGTACGCCGGGTCCACCTGCTGCTCCTCCGGCGGGCCCGCGCCGCCGATCGCGCGGGCGTGCCCGGTGGCGGTGTCCAGCTCGACCACCTCGTACCCGCTGCGCGGGCTGGCCGCGACCCCGTAGACCCGGGTGCCGCTGACGGCGAGGGTGGGCTGCCAGGCCGTCCACGGCCCGGCGGCGTCCACCAGGTCCCCGCTCTCCGGGTCGAGCACGCCGAGCACGCAGGAGCCCAGGCCGTGCAGGACGGCGACGGCCCCTCCGCCGGGTGCCGGGCGGCCCCCGGCCGGGGTGACGTCCGCCGGGAGCGCGGCGATCCAGCGCAGCCCGGGCTTCCAGAGCGGCCCGCCGAACTCCTCGTCCCGGGGGCAGAGGTTGACGGCCCAGCCGGTCGCCGGGTCCACCCGGTACGGGTTCCACCAGCCGCCCCGGTCGCTCACCGCGAGGAGGGTTCCGTCGGCGGCCCACTCGACCTGCGCGACGGCCTCGTCCTCGCCGCCGAGGACGGTGCGGGGCCGCCCGAGCCGGCCGTCCGGCGTGACCTCGGCGAGCCGGAGCTCGGTGCCGTCCCAGGGCATCCGGGGGTGGTCCCACACCAGCCAGGCCGCTTGCCGCCCGTCCGGGGAGAGCCGGGGCCCGGTACTGAACCGGTGCCGGTCGTCCGTCAGCTCCCGTACGAGGGAACGGTTCTCGGCGGCCGAACCGTCCAGCGGTACGGCGGCCAGCACCCGGCGCACGTCGGTCGGCGCGGAACCGGTGAACTCCTCCAGCACGCACCAGACTTCACCGCCGCGCAGTACCGGGTCCGCCCAGCGCAGCCCGCCGCCGACCGCCGAGACGGGGGTCAGCGCGCGCGGCCCGGGACTGCCCGGCGCGTCCGGCTCGTACGCGTACAGCCGCTGGTCGGCGAAGTGGACGAACACCACCAGCGGTCCGCCGCCGGGGAGTTCGGCTCCCGCCCAGGGCAGCCCCCCGTACTCGGTGACCCGGCTGCGCACGTTCCACGGAGCCGGCAGCACGCTGACGGCGGGGCCGTCGGCGGCGGCCTTGCGGACCAGGGTGCGGCGGCCTCCCTCGGCCGGCCGGGGCTCGGTCCACCACACCTCGGAGCCGACCGTGCCGACGTACTCGGGGCGTCCGTCGAGGCCGGCCGCGAGGGCCGCGTCGATGGGCGAGGGCCAGCTCCCGTAGGGGGCCGTGCGCAGTTCCATCAGAGGGTGCGCAGCGCGCGGTCGAGGACCCGGACACCGAAGTGCAGGGCGTCGACGGGGACCCGCTCGTCCACGCCGTGGAAGAGGGACCAGTAGTCGAAGCCGGGCGGCAGCTTGAGCGGGGAGAAGCCGTAGCCGGTGACGCCGAGGCGGGAGAACTGCTTGGCGTCGGTGCCGCCGGCCATGCAGAAGGGGACCACGTGCCCTTCGGGGTCGAACTCCTCGACGCAGTCGCGCAGGATCGCGAACGTGCGCCCGTGCACGGGGGCTTCGAGGGCGACCTCCCGGTGGTGGAACTCCCAGTGCACGTGGGGGCCGGTGAGTGCGTCGAGGGTGGCGGCGAACTCCTCCTCGCCGCCGGGCAGCATCCGGCCGTCCACGTAGGCGGTGGCGCTGCCGGGAATCACGTTGAGCTTGTAACCGGCGCTGAGCATGGTGGGGTTGGCGCTGTTGCGGACGGTGGCCTCGACGAGGGCGGCGGCCGGTCCGAGTCCGCCGAGGACGCCGTCGAGGTCGAAGCCGGGGGCCCGGGGATCCACCGACAGGCCCTGGAGGGCGGCGAGTTCGGTGATGCAGGCGGTGACGGTCTCGGTGAGGCGGACCGGCCATTCGTACTCGCCGATGCGGGCCACGGCGGCGGCGAGCCGGCTGACCGCGTTGGCCCGGTTGGGCTTGGAGCCGTGCCCGGCGGTACCGGTCGCGGTCAGCTTCAGCCAGGCCGTGCCGCGTTCACCGGCGGCGATGGGGTAGAGGGTCCGGCCGGGTCCGGTGTGCACGGTGAAGGCCCCGGATTCGCTGATGCCCTCGGTACAGCCCTCGAAGAGGTGCGCGTGCCGGTCGGCGAGGAAGCCCGATCCGTCGATCGCGCTGTCCTCCTCGTCGGCGGTGTAGGCGATCACGATGTCCCGCCGGGGCTTCACGCCGGCCCGCGCCCAGGCCCGTACGACGGCCAGCACCATCGCGTCCATGTTCTTCATGTCCACGGCTCCGCGGCCCCAGACCACCCCGTCGCGAACCTCGCCCGAGAAGGGGTCGACGCTCCACTCGGAGGCCTCGGCCGGGACCACGTCGAGGTGGCCGTGGACCAGGAGGGCGGGGGCGCCCGGGTCGCTGCCCTCGATCCGGGCCACCACGTTGGTGCGGCCCGGGGTGCGTTCCAGCAGCGCCGGCTCCAGGCCGATGGCCGCCAGCCGCTCGGCGACGTACTCGGCGGCCGGGCGCTCCCGGCAGTCGCCGCCGCCCCGGTTGGTGGTGTCGATCCGGATGAGGCCGGAGGTGAACTCGACGGCCTCGTCGAGCGCGACCGTGTCGACCGCGTCGACCGGGGACTCCAGCACCGAGCCGGGATTGGGGTCGGACATGTCAGCCATACTGCTCCTCCACCGCTGCCGAGACGATCGTCGTGACCGCCTTGAAGGTCCGGATCCCCTCGTACATGGTCCCGCTGGTGTACGCGACCTTGCGCTCGCCGGAACGCGCGACCCCGGGCACCACCGTGGCGGCCATCGCCAGGTGCTCGGCGTCGAACTCCACCTCCACCGTGAACGGACCGCCGCTCACCGGTTCGTGACGGACCGCCAGGGACGCGGCGGCCTTGGCGGCGGCCCTGATGTCGGCGGCCGTACGGGCGGGAGTGCGGCAGACGGCGGCGTAGCGCGAGACGTGGTCCTTGACGGCGACGGTCAACGCGTCCGGGGCGTATCCGGCGGCGTCGGCGCAGGTCAGGTCGTCTCCGGTGACGAGCACGACCGGGACCCCGTACTCGGCGACGACGTGCGCGTTGAGCACTCCTTCGCTGGCGCGGATCCCGTTGAGCCAGACCCCGGTGATGGAGTTGGCGAGGTAGGTGTGGGCCAGCACGCCCTCCGCGCCGGCGCCCGTGTGGTAGCCGACGAAGGCGATGCCGTCGACGTCGCCGTGCTGGACGCCCTCGACCATGGAGAGGGACTTGTGGCGGCCGGTGAGCATCTCGGCGCGCACGTCGAGCCGCTCCAGGAGCAGGTTGCGCATGGTCCAGTGGGCTTCGTTGACGAGTACTTGCTCTGCCCCGCCGTCGTAGAAGCCGAGTACGGCGGCGTTCACGTCGGAGGTGAACAGCGTCCGGCAGCGTTCCCACTGCGGCGTTCCGGGCAGCACGTCGGCGGGCCAGGTGACGCCGGTGGCGCCTTCCATGTCGGCGGAGATGAGGATCTTCATCGGGCCCCCGGGCGGTCGGTAGCGCTGGGGGCCCACCCTAAGCGGTCCCGGGGAGATGAGGCACGTGACCACGCCCGGAGGAGCCGTGGCGGGCCCCGCCGGGCGGGGCCCCGCCCGGCGGCCCCGCCGCGCCCCGCCTCAGGCCCGGCCGCGCACGCGCCGCACGATCCGCCCGAGCAGTTGCTCGGGGTTCAGCTCGCGCCTGACGGACAGCAGGTACGCGGCCGGGGAGGCGGCCAGCGCGGCCCGCTTCTGCTGGCGCGCGCCGCGCACGACCCCGGCGACACCGAAGGCCGCGCCGACTCCGGTGGTGACCACCGGGTTGCCGGAGATCTGCCCGACCCCGAAGCCGAGGAGGGCCGGCAGGGCGAAGGAGACGTTGAGCGCGCTCTGGACCGTGTCGCCGTTCAGGGAGCGCACCGCCTCCTCCAGTTCCGCGAGCGGGATCCGGAACCGCCGGTCGACCTCGTCCTCGACGTAGCGGCGGGCGGCCTGCGGCAGCCGGACGTCCACGAGGTCGGCCTTGAGGGCCTCGGCCGTGTCCGTGACGGCTTGTCCGAAGCGGTCGAAGGCCGCCTCGTGCGTCGTGCGCAGCTCGATGATCTTCTCGATGTCGACGCCGCCCAGGTCGGCGGGGAGCACGATGCGCACGGCGAGCATCCCCACGGCATCGGTGAGGCCGCCGTCCACGGCCTCCGGCGGCCGGAGGCCGAGGTCGGGGCCGAGGTCGGGGTAGGGGTCGAGCAGCACCCGGGCGATGCGCTCGGAGTCCCAGCCCTGCGCGGCGGTGTGCGAGGCGGTGTGGTCGGTGGTAGGCGCGTAGCCGCCGAGGCGCGCGAGCTCTTCGGTGAGCGCGCACTTGTACACCCAGGCGAGCTCCGGGGACATGGCGAGGAACCCGGCGTCGGCCACCTCGCGGAAGTGCGCGGAGCGGGCGGTGAGGGCGAGCCGGTTGTCGAGCAGGGCCTCGGACAGTAGGGGGTCGACCTCGGCGTGGTAGACGCCGGCCAGGCCGTCCCTGTCCCGCCGGCCCGGAACCGGGTCGCGGGACACGGCCGTCGGGCGGTCGATCCAGTTGCCGGCGAACTGGGGACGCCCGTTCATGTTTCCCATGTTGAGCGGGACCCCGAACTCCTCGAAGTTCGCGTGCGCGTTCCGCAGCCGGTCCAGGACCCCGGCGCCCCTGCTCAGCACCTCGATGAACTCGTCGGCCACGGCCCGCGCCGCCACGGTCGGGTCCACGTCGTGGACGAAGCGCGGCAGTCCCTCGCGGAGCCGGGTGACCGTCGGCGAGTCCATGACGGGATACCCGTCCGGGACCACCCGGCCCAGGCTCGGCCAGTACAGCGCGGCGGCCTTCAGCCAGTTCTCGTCACGGAAGTGGATGTACGGGTAGTACAGCCCGCCCTGTTGCAACATCGGCCCCCCCGGGTCGCTCAGTTCACCCGATCCGGTGAGGCCTGTCCCCCGGCCTCACCGGCAACATCCTTGCTCAGCCCTCGACTTCGGCGGCCAGGTTGGCGAGGAAGGTGTCGTAGATGCGGGCCAGGCCCTTGGGCGCGAAGGTGCGCTCGAAGAACCCGCCGATGCCGCCGGCGCCGTTCCACACGGTGGTGACGACGGCCTTGGACTTGCCCTCGCCGGCCGGGGTGACCGTCCAGGTGGTGACCATGGAGGAGTTGCGGTCCTTCTCCACGAGCTGGCCGTCGGTGGGCTCGGTGACCTCGAGCAGGCAGTCGCGGACGCGCTTGCTGGTGGCCTGGAGCTTCCAGTGGACCAGCGTGCCCTCGCCGTCGCCGCCCTCGCGCACCTCGTACTCGCTGTAGTGCTCGGGCAGCAGCTTGCCCCGGGTCCCGGTGTAGTCGGCCAGCGCGTCGAACACGGTCTCCGCGTCCGCCGTGATGATGCGCTCCGTGGTGGCCTCGACCTGCGCCATGGCTGTCCTCCAGCAGTTGTGTCCGTCGTCGCCGCAAGCCAACCACCTCCGGGGCGGGCGCCCAAATCCGGGTCAGACGTGACAGCGGACGTATACGAGCAGGGTGTCGTCCGGCAGCCCGGCGAGATAGGCCGCCGCCCCGCCGGGACCCCCCAGAGGGGGCGGGGTGTGGGTGCAGGTCTCAGGGTCTCCGCACGCGCCGTGCAGGGGGGCGTAGCCCTGCTCGCACCACCAGCCGTCAAGGGTCAGGACGTTCCCGCACGGGGAGGCCCAAGCGGCGCCGTACGAGACGAACCACTCCCGCTCGCGGTGGGTGCGGAAGGTTCGGCTGGGGTCTTCGATGCCGCGCAGGAAGGAGTCGAACCCGTCGTCGGCCGGATCGGCGGGCAGTTCGGCGGCCCACTGCCGGAAGGCTGCGGCCGGTGTCTGTGCCAGGTATTCCTCATGGGCCGCGCTCCACGCGGCGTCGTAGCCGGACCGCTCCACGCGTGTCCGGTCCGGGTGGAAGTCCTCCCACGGCCGGACCGGCGGATGCCCCCGGAGCAGCTCCTGCCACCGGTCCCAGGCGGCCCCGGCCAGTTCCGCGGTCCGTTCGGAGCGCCCGCGCACCACGAGCAGCCCTCGCGGGCCGCCCGCGCACCAGCCGGGCTCGCTGTCCTCGCGGGTGCCGTCCCAGCGCGGGTGGTCGTGGACGATCCGGGGGTCCTCCTCGTGACCCGGCCGGATGCGGTAGCCGGCCCTGTCCGCACCGCCCTGGATCCGCCAGCTGTCCCAGATCCGCAGGTCCTGGGAGATGTCAGCGTCCCGGTCCAGCCAGAAGGGCGCCATCGCCTCGGCTACCGCTTCTTCGAGCCGGTCCCGGGCCTCGCCCGGGAGGCACACCGTGTGTCTGTATCCCGCCATGGGGCGCAGCCTCGCACTCCCGCACCCCGCCGACCAGCGAATATCGGGGTCCGCACGATCATGGGAACGTTTGTTCTATTCTCGGGGCGAGCTACCGAGGGAGCCGCACCATGCGCTGGGACAATCTGACCGGGAACGACGCGAAGGCCACCACCGGCCCCGCCGCGCTCTTCGGCGCCGACGCCGTCGTCACCCGGACCTTCGACACCCCCGAGTTCCGGGGGATCACCTTCCACGAGGTCCGCGCCCGTTCGATCCTCAACCGGGTCCCCGGAGCCTCCCGCATGCCGTTCGAGTGGACCGTGAACCCGTACCGGGGCTGCAGCCACGCCTGCGTCTACTGCTTCGCCCGCAAGACGCACAGCTATCTCGACCTCGACACCGGCATCGGCTTCGACTCCCAGATCGTCGTCAAGACCAACGCCCCCGAACTCCTGCGCCGCGAGCTCGCCTCCCGCCGCTGGACCGGCGCGCACGTCGCGATGGGCACCAACGTCGACTGCTACCAGCGCGCCGAGGGCCGCTACCGCCTCATGCCCGGGATCATCGAGGCGCTGCGCGAGCGCGCCAACCCGTTCTCGATCCTCACCAAGGGCACCTTGATCCTGCGCGACCTGCCCCTCCTCCAGGAGGCCGCGGCCGTCGCCGACGTCGGGATCTCCGTCTCCGTCGGCTTCACCGACACCGCCCTGTGGCGGACCGTCGAGCCCGGCACCCCCTCCCCCGCCGCCCGGCTGCAGGCCGTGCGCACGCTCACCGACGCCGGCATCGAGTGCGGGGTGCTGATGGCCCCGGTGGTGCCCTTCCTCGGGGACTCCCCGGAGCAGCTGCGGGCCACCGTCCGGGCGATCGCCGAGTCGGGCGCGACCTCCGTGACACCCCTGGTACTCCATCTGCGGCCCGGGGCGCGCGAGTGGTTCACGGCCTGGCTGGGCGCGCACCACCCGCACCTGGTCGAACGGTACGAACGGATGTACGCGGGCGGCTCGTACGCGCCCACCTGGTACCAGCGCGCGATCACCCGCCAAGTCCACGAGCTCGCCACCGAATTCGGCATCGGTCCCGGCGGGCGCGGCGCGGCCCGGCGGACCCTCGTGCCCGAGCGGCCGGCCGATCCCGCGCCCGCCGGGCCGGCCCAGCTGAGCCTGCTCTGATCACCCGCGCGGCCCGCACGGCCGGGTGAAAGGTCATCACATCGGGCCAATGAGCGGTCCAATCCCGCTTTCCGGGTGCGGGTTCCGGGACGATTCCGCCCAGAACCCTCGGCTGGGAGGCCCCATGCTGCATCCGCTGAACAAGCGCGGCCCGATGAACAAGCGCGGTACCCCGAAGAAGCGCGCCGCCGTCCTGCTGGCGCTCTCCACCGTCGCCGCCTCCGCGTTCGCTGTGCCGGTCACGGCCGCCGCCCCGGCCGCGCCCGTGCCGGCGCCCGCACCACTGAAGTGGACCGGCTGCGCGACCCCCCGCTACCCGACGCTCCAGTGCGCCTCCCTCGCGGTCCCGCTCGACCACGACGCCCCCGCCGGCCGGCAGATCTCCCTCGCCCTGACCCGGGTCCCCCACACGGCCGCCCGCTCCCAGGGCCCGCTGCTGGTCAATCCCGGCGGGCCCGGCGGCAGCGGCCGCGCCCTGGCCGGGCACATCGCCGCCGCGCTGCCCAAGGAGGTCGCCGGCCAGTTCGACGTGATCGGCTTCGATCCGCGCGGCGTCGGCAAGAGCGAGCCCGTCCTGGACTGCGGCGCGGGCCACTTCACCCCCGTACGGCCCGACTCCGTGCCCCTCGACGAGGAGACCGAGCGCGCCAACCTGGAGCGGGTGAAGTCCTTCGCCGAGTCCTGCCAGAGCAAGCACGCGGACGTCCTCCCGTACATCGGCACGGTTTCGGCGGCCCGCGACATCGAGGTGCTGCGCGCCGCCCTGCGCGCGGACAAGCTGAGCTACTTCGGCTACTCGTACGGGACCTACCTGGGCGCGGTCTACGCCAAGCTCCACCCCGACCGGGTGCACCGCCTGGTGCTGGACTCCGTCGTGGACCCGGCCGGGGTCTGGTACGAGGACAACCTCGCCCAGGACCAGGCCTTCGACGCCCGCCACAAGGCCTTCCTGGCGTGGGTGGCCCGGTACGACTCCACGTACCACCTCGGCACCGACCCGGCGGTGGTCGAGGCCCGCTGGTACGAGATGCGCTCCGCGCTGCGCGAGAGCCCGGCGGGCGCCAAGGTGGGCGCGGCCGAGCTGGAGGACACCTTCATGCCGGGCGGCTACTACAACGGCTACTGGCCCCACCTCGCCGCGGCCTTCTCCGCGTACGCGGTGGAGGGCGACCCGAAGCCGCTGGTCGCCGCGTACGAGAAGTTCGGCGCGGTGGAGCCCTCGGCGGGCAACAGCTACAGCGTGTACACGGCCGTGCAGTGCCGGGACTCGGCGTGGCCGAAGGACTGGAACCGGTGGCGGGCCGACATGTGGCGCACGCACGCCAAGGCACCCTTCATGACCTGGAACAACGCCTGGTACAACGCCCCGTGCGCGTTCTGGCCGGCCGAGCCGCTGCAGGCCCCGGACGTCACCAACACCGCCCTGCCGCAGGCGCTCCTCTTCCAGGCCACGGAGGACGCGGCGACCCCGTACGAGGGCGCGGTGAGCATGCGGCGCAAGCTTGCGGGCTCGGCGCTGGTGGTCGAGGAGGGCGGCGGCAACCACGGCATCTCGCTCAGCGGCAACAAGTGCCTGGACGAGAAGCTCGGTTCGTACCTGCTGACGGGCAAGGCCGCGGACGCCGTCTGCCCCGCGCAGGCTTCGCCGACGCCGATCCCGGCGACCCGGGCGGTCCCGCCGTCGGCGGGCGGCGCGGCGCTGCACGGCCTGCTCGGCTTCCGCGGCTAGCCGGACACGTGCCTCCGGGTCGGGCGGACCCCGGACGGGCCCGCCCTTCCCCGGCCTTGGCCAACCCGGCCCCAGCGGGCAAGATCGTGCCCATGACCACTTCGCAGGACGGCCACCTCACCCGCATCGCCGCACCCGAGGGCGTAGCCCCCGGCACCGGCTACAACCACGTCGTCTGGGGCACCGGCCGGTTCGTCGCCGTGTCCGGGCAGTGCGCCTTCGACGAGAAGGGCGAGCTGGTCGGCGAGGGCGACGCCGACGCCCAGGCCCGGCAGGTGTTCGAGAACCTGGGCCGGTGCCTGGCGGCGGCCGGGGCGTCCTTCGAGGACGTCGTGAAGCTGACGTACTTCGTCACGGACGTCGCCCACCTCCCCGCCGTCCGCGCCGCCCGCGACGAGGTGATCGCCCCGGACCGCCTCCCGGCCTCCTCGGCGGTCCAGGTCTCTGCGCTGTTCCGGCCCGAACTGCTCATGGAGATCGAGGCCTTCGCGATCGTCCCGGAGCGGACCGGGGGCGGAACCGGCGCCGGGGCGGAGTCCGAGAGCGGGACCGGGTTCAGGACCGGCTCCGCGGCCGGGTTCGGAACCGGGTTCAAGACCGGGTTCGCTAGTGCCGCGTCGGGCAACGTTTGCCCGTAAAGGAGCGGCGCCCGGTGCGTGCTCTCGGCGTGCCGGCCGGAAGCGCTCGTACTGGACGTACTCGGGCTTTCGGCCGGTGCGGCGAGAGTGCGTGCCGGGCGTCGCGACGGGGCGAACGTTGCCCGACGCGGCACTAGCTGAGTTCCAGGCCCCGCAGGGCCGCGGTCGCCGCCACCGCGAGCCGGGGGTGCGACTGGGCGAGGGTCAGCACCTCGCGGGCGCGCTGGTCGGCCAGCGCGCCCAGCCCCTCCACGCAGGCCAGGGCCACGCGCCAGTACGGGTCGTTCGGCGCGAGCAGCCGCGCCAGCGTGCGGATCAGCGCCGGTACGGACTCCGGTGCGCGCAGCGCCGCCAGCAGCCGGACCGGGTGCAGGGCGTAGGCGGTGCGCAGTTCGTTCGTCGCCAGGGCCGCCGCCGCCCGGGCGGTGCGCGGGTCCCCGAGGACGGCCAGCGCCCGCGCGGCGGCCTCGCAGCGCGGCGGGTCCCGGTGGTTGAGCAGCAGGACCAGCGATTCGAAGGCGCGCCGGTCGCCGGCCAGCCCCAGCCGGTACGCCGCCAGTTCGCGGGCCCACAGCGGCAGCCCGGCGGAGGTCAGGGAGGCAGCCAGGCCGTCCGCGTCCGCCGCGAGCAGTTCCTCGTACCGCGCCCCGTCGCCCGGCGTCTGCCCGGCCTCCGCCCGCAGGCGCTCCAACACGTCGTTCACGCGGCCACCTTAGGGGCCCGCGGGGTCCGGCACGCGGGCTTCCCGGACTCGGGTGACGGCCCCTCGGGAGACCCGGTTGATCGATGATCGATGATCGGTACATTTGAGCGGCGCACGTCACATCTGCGCACCCTGGCGGACCGGTTACCAGCGGGTTACTGTCCCTACAACACGTACGAGGGCGGCCTGGTGACGCAGCCACCTCGTACCAGTCGGTTCTGCACGACCCAGCACCACCTCACGGCGTGACCCCGGGACAGGGCTCCGCCGCTTCCGCCCCACGGGCCGTTCCCCTTGGACACCTTCCTCTCGGGATCCCCGGCCAGGGCTTCTCCGCACGGCTTTCCGTTCGGCATCCGCGCGCGCCGTGCGCCGCGCGCCCCCTCAGTCGTCACCCTCTTCCACTGGAGTCCCGCGATGGACCTTCCGTCCACGTCCAGTCAGTCCTCCCCCTCTTCCAAGCCCGCCCTGCAGACCATCGCGGTCGTGGGCCTCGGCACGATGGGCACCGGCATCGCCGAGCTCCTCGCCCGGGCCGGCCGCGAGGTCGTCGGCATCGACGTCAGCGAGGCCGCCGCCCGCCGGGCCACCGCGTCCCTCGCGGCGGCCACCGCCCGCTCCGTCGCCAAGGAGCTGCTCACCGAGCAGGAGCGCGAGGGCGTGCTCGCCCGGTTCCGCACCTTCTCCGAGCTGAGCGCGGCCGCCGACGCCGACCTCGTCATCGAGGTGGTCCCCGAGTCCTACGAGCTCAAGCAGCGGATCTTCCGCGAGCTCGACGCGATCGTCCGTCCCACCGCGATCCTGGCCACGGGCACCAACGCCCTGTCGGTGACGCGGATGGCCGCCGAGTCGCGGCGCCCGGAGCGCGTGGTCGGCCTGCACTTCTTCAACCCGGTCTCTGCGATGAAGCTGGTCGAGATCGTCTCCAGCGTGCTGACGGCCCCGCCGGCCGTCGAGGCGGTCACGACGCTGGCCCGCGAGCTCGGCAAGGAGCCCGTCGCGGTCGGCGACCGCCCGGGCTTCGTCGCCGACGGCCTGCTCTTCGGCTACCTCAACCAGGCCGCCGCCATGTACGAGGCGAAGTACGCCTCCCGCGAGGACATCGACGCGGCGATGAAGCTGGGCTGCGGTCTGCCGATGGGCCCGCTCGCGCTGCTCGACCTGATCGGCGTGGACACCGCCCGCACCGTCCTGGAGGCCATGTACACGGCGTCCGGCGACCGGCTGCACGCCCCGGCCCCGATCCTCGGCCACCTCGCCGAGGCGGGCCTGACCGGGCAGAAGTCCGGGCGCGGGTTCTACACGTACGAGGCCCCGGGCAGCCAGGTCGTCGTCCGTGACCTGCAGACTCCGCCGGACGGGGACCTGGTCCGGGCGAGCCGTCCGGTGAACTCGGTCGGCGTGGCCGGCTCGGGCACCATGGCCAGCGGTATCGCGCAGGTCTTCGCGCAGGCCGGTTTCCCGGTCGTGCTCGCGGCCCGCAGCCAGGAGAAGGCGGACGCGGCCAAGGCCGCGATCGGCAAGTCCCTGAACCGCGCCGTGGACCGGGGCCGGCTGACGGCCGAGGCGGCCGCGGCCACCATGGGCCGGATCACCCCGGCGGGTTCGCTGGACGCCTTCTCCGAGGTGGACCTGGCCGTGGAGGCCGTCGCCGAGGACCTGGCGGTCAAGCAGGACCTGTTCCAGTCGCTGGACAAGGTCTGCAAGCCCGGCGCGGTGCTGGCCACCACGACCTCCTCGCTGCCGGTGATCGCGATCGCCCGCGCCACCGCGCGGCCCGAGGACGTGATCGGCATGCACTTCTTCAACCCGGCCCCGGCGATGAAGCTCGTCGAGGTGGTCCGCACCGTGCTGACCGCCGACGACGTGCACGCCACGGTCCGCGGGGTCTGCGGCCAGGTCCGCAAGCACGCGGTGGACTGCGGCGACCGGGCCGGCTTCATCGTGAACGCGCTGCTGTTCCCGTACCTCAACAACGCGATCAAGATGGTCGAGCAGCACTACGCCGGCATCGACGACATCGACGCGGCCATGAAGCTGGGCGGCGGCTACCCGATGGGGCCCTTCGAGCTCCTGGACGTGGTCGGCCTGGACGTGTCGCTGGCCATCGAGCAGGTCCTGCACAAGGAGTTCCGCGACCCGGGCCTGGCCCCGTCCCCGCTGCTCGAGCACCTGGTGGCGGCGGGCTGCCTGGGCCGGAAGACCGGCCGCGGATTCCGTGAGTACGCCCCCCGCCGGTAAGCGGCGGCAGGCACACGAGCCGGATGCGTGGGGAGGGCTGCTCGGGTCTGCCGGACCCTCACGGCAGGCCGTACCTTCCGAGCCCAGTGCGGGCTCTCCCCCGCATCCATCCCCGTCCCACCCCCCTCGGGAGCGCTCTCCCGTACAAATGAAGTACTTTCGCTCTATGTCCCAGCCCGCCAAGACCTCGCCCCGTGCCTCCTCGGCCTCCGACGCCCCGGAGAGCCCGGCCGGCACCAAGGCGGCCGCGCAGCGGCTCAAGATGCGCCGCGAGCTGGCGGCGGCCGCGATGGAGCTGTTCGCGACCAAGGGGTACGAGGCGACGACGGTCGACGAGATCGCCTCGGTGGCCGGCGTGGCGCGCAGGACCTTCTTCCGGCACTTCAGGTCCAAGGAAGAGGCGATCTTCCCGGACCACGACGACACCCTGACCCGCGCCGAGGCCGTCCTCGACGTGGCCCCGGCGCACGAGCACCCGCTCGACACGGTGTGCCGGGGGATCAAGGAAGTCATGAAGATGTACGCCGCCTCGCCGGCGGTGTCGGTGGAGCGCTACCGGCTCACCCGCGAGGTGCCGGCGCTGCGGGAGCGGGAGATCGCCTCGGTCGCCCGCTACGAGCGGCTGTTCACCCGCTACCTGCTGGCCCACTTCGACGAGACCGACCACCACGACGGCAACGACGATCCGCTGCTGGCGGAGGTCGCGGCCTCGGCGGTGGTCACGGCCCACAACCACGTGCTGCGGCGCTGGCTGCGGGCGGGCGGCAAGGGCGACGTGGAGGCGCAGCTCGACCACGCCTTCTCGATCGTGCGCAAGACCTTCGGCAGCGGGATCGGCGCGGGGCGCACGCTCAGCTCGGCGCCTGCGGTCCCGGCCGCGCCCGTGGCCTCGGTCCGGGCGCAGGGCGAGGTACTGGTGGCGGTGGCCCGTACGGACGCTCCGCTGGACGAGGTCATGCGGACCATCGAGGAAGCACTCAGAAACAAGCAGTAGTACGCGACACAGCTCGCGTGCGGCTCACGTACCGCTCGCGCGCGATGCGTGTGTCGCTCGCGTCACAGCGGCCGCTCCCGTTCCGGGGGCGGCCGCTTTCGTTTGTCCGGCTTGCCCCTACTCGCAGGTAACTCTGATCGATCATCGCTCATCGGTGCAGGTCAATCGGCAAATGAGAGAAAGTTTTGGCACGCGGTGCCTTGCCGGGTGACACGGGGTGCCATACGTTGAATCTCGTCCGGATGTCCCCGCGGTCCAGCCCACTCGGCACGGAACGCGCCCCGGACGCCTGCGTCACCAGGCACCCCGCACCGCCCCACCACAGGCAACGCGCAGCAGCACCTCAGCCGAATCGACGGCACCCACACACATCGCTTCACCGCTCCACGCAACCCGTTTCCCTCAGCGCACCCTCATCAGCGCACCGGCCGGAGGCAACACCGTGAAGGACATCCTGGACGCGATCCAGTCGCAGAGCGCTACGGCCGCCGACTTCGCGGCCCTGCCGCTCCCCGACTCGTACCGCGCGATCACCGTGCACAAGGACGAGGCGGAGATGTTCGCCGGGCTCACCACCCGCGAGAAGGACCCGCGCAAGTCCCTGCACCTGGACCAGGTCCCGGTGCCGGAACTCGGCCCGGGCGAGGCCCTGGTGGCCGTGATGGCCTCCTCGGTCAACTACAACTCCGTGTGGACCTCGATCTTCGAGCCGGTGTCCACCTTCAGCTTCCTGGAGCGCTACGGGCGCCTCTCGGAGCTCACCAAGCGCCACGACCTCCCGTACCACGTCATCGGCTCCGACCTCGCGGGCGTCGTGCTGCGCACCGGCCCCGGCGTCAACGCCTGGAAGCCCGGCGACGAGGTCGTCGCACACTGCCTCTCCGTCGAGCTGGAGTCCTCGGACGGCCACAACGACACGATGCTCGACCCCGAGCAGCGCATCTGGGGCTTCGAGACCAACTTCGGCGGCCTGGCGGAGATCGCCCTCGTCAAGTCCAACCAGCTCATGCCGAAGCCGGACCACCTCAGCTGGGAGGAGGCCGCCTCCCCCGGCCTGGTCAACTCCACCGCCTACCGCCAGCTGGTCTCCCGCAACGGCGCCGGCATGAAGCAGGGCGACAACGTCCTGATCTGGGGCGCGAGCGGCGGCCTCGGCTCCTACGCGACCCAGTTCGCACTGGCCGGCGGCGCCAACCCGATCTGCGTGGTCTCCAGCGAGCAGAAGGCGGACATCTGCCGGGCGATGGGCGCGACCTCGATCATCGACCGCAACGCCGAGGGCTACAAGTTCTGGAAGGACGAGCACACCCAGGACCCGAAGGAGTGGAAGCGCTTCGGCAAGCGCATCCGCGAGCTCACCGGCGGCGAGGACATCGACATCGTCTTCGAGCACCCGGGCCGCGAAACCTTCGGCGCCTCGGTCTACGTCACCCGCAAGGGCGGCACCATCACCACCTGCGCCTCGACCTCGGGCTACATGCACGAGTACGACAACCGCTACCTGTGGATGTCGCTCAAGCGGATCATCGGCTCGCACTTCGCGAACTACCGCGAGGCCTGGGAGGCCAACCGCCTGGTCGCCAAGGGCAAGATCCACCCGACCCTGTCGAAGGTCTACTCCCTCGAGGAGACCGGCCAGGCCGCCTACGACGTCCACCGCAACCTCCACCAGGGCAAGGTCGGCGTCCTCGCGCTGGCCCCCGAGGAGGGCCTGGGCATCCGCGACCACGAGATGCGCGCCACGCACCTCGAGGCGATCAACCGCTTCCGCAACGTCTGAGACGCCCAAAGGCCAAAGGGACAGCCTGAGATGACAGAGCGCCAGAAGGACCGTCCGTGGCTCATGCGGACGTACGCCGGCCACTCCACGGCCGAGGCGTCCAACGAGCTGTACCGCCGCAACCTCGCCAAGGGCCAGACCGGCCTGTCGGTCGCGTTCGACCTGCCGACGCAGACCGGCTACGACCCCGACCACATCCTCGCCCGCGGCGAGGTGGGCCGGGTCGGGGTCCCGGTCTCCCATCTGGGCGACATGCGGCGGCTGTTCCAGGACATCCCCCTGGAACAGATGAACACCTCGATGACGATCAACGCCACCGCCATGTGGCTGCTGGCGCTCTACCAGGTGGCCGCCGAGGAGCAGGGGGCGGACATCTCCCAGCTCCAGGGCACCACCCAGAACGACATCGTCAAGGAGTACCTCTCGCGCGGGACGCACGTCTTCCCGCCCGGGCCCTCGCTCCGGCTGACGACGGACATGATCGCGTACACGGTCAACCACATCCCGAAGTGGAACCCGATCAACATCTGCAGCTACCACCTGCAGGAGGCCGGTGCCACGCCGGTCCAGGAGATCTCCTACGCGATGGCCACGGCCATCGCCGTCCTGGACTCGGTGCGCGACTCGGGCCAGGTGCCCGAGGAGCGCTTCGGCGAGGTCGTCGCGCGCATCTCCTTCTTCGTGAACGCGGGCGTCCGCTTCATCGAGGAGATGTGCAAGATGCGCGCCTTCGGCCGCATCTGGGACAAGGTCACCCGTGAGCGCTACGGCATCGAGAACGACAAGCAGCGCCGCTTCCGCTACGGCGTCCAGGTCAACTCGCTCGGCCTGACCGAGGCGCAGCCGGAGAACAACGTCCAGCGCATCGTCCTGGAGATGCTCGCGGTCACCCTCTCCAAGGACGCCCGCGCCCGCGCCGTGCAGCTGCCGGCCTGGAACGAGGCGCTGGGCCTGCCCCGGCCCTGGGACCAGCAGTGGTCGCTGCGCATCCAGCAGGTCCTGGCCCACGAGAGCGATCTGCTGGAGTACGAGGACATCTTCGCGGGCTCGCACGTGATCGAGGCCAAGGTCGAGTCCCTGGTGGCCGAGTGCCTGGCCGAGATCGACCGGATCCAGGAGATGGGCGGCGCGATGGCCGCCGTCGAGTCCGGGTACCTCAAGGGCGAGCTGGTCGCCTCGCACGCCGAGCGGCGGGCCCGGATCGAGGCCGGCGAGGACAAGATCGTCGGTGTCAACTGCTTCCAGCAGACCGAGGAGAACCCGCTCACCTCCGACCTGGACGGCGCCATCATGACGGTGGACTCCGCCGTCGAGGCGCTGACCGTGGAGCGGATCGGCCGCTGGCGGGCCGAGCGCCAGGAGTCCTCGGACCGGCAGGGCAACGGCGACCCGTTCGTCTTCCCCACGGTCATGCAGGCCCTGGACCGGCTCAAGGAAGCCGCCGCCGGGGACGAGAACCTGATGGAGGCCACCCTGGAGTGCGCCCGCGCGGGCGTCACGACCGGCGAGTGGTCCAGCGCCCTGCGCGAGGTGTTCGGCGAGTTCCGGGCGCCGACCGGGGTCTCGTCGGCCCCGGTGGCCGTGACCGCCGAGGAGGGGACCCCCATGGCCCTCGTCCGCGCGAAGGTCTCCCGCACCGCCGACGAGCTCGGCTCCGGCCGGCTGCGGCTGCTGGTCGGCAAGCCCGGCCTGGACGGGCACTCCAACGGCGCCGAGCAGATCGCCGTACGGGCCCGCGACGCCGGTTTCGAGGTGGTCTACCAGGGCATCCGGCTGACGCCCGAGGAGATCTCCTCGGCGGCGCTGGCCGAGGACGTGCACTGCGTGGGACTGTCCATCCTGTCCGGCTCGCACAGCGCGCTCGTCCCCGACGTGCTGGAACGGCTGCGCGCGGCGGGGGCGGGTGACATCCCCGTCGTCCTCGGCGGCATCATTCCGAATGCCGACGCCGTGGCGCTCAAGGCGGCCGGGGTGGCCGCCGTATTCACCCCGAAGGACTTCGGCATCACGGAGATCATCGGCCGTATCGTCGACGAGATCCGCAAGGCGAACAAGCTCCACCCGCTCGGCGACGCCGAATCCGCGGACGACGCGGACACCAACATCACAGCTGCAAGCACGGAGGTCCCCGCATGACCACGCCCTCTTCCCCGGTCAACCGGCTGCGGCCGCGCCGCTCCTGCCTCGCGGTGCCGGGTTCCAACCCCCGGTTCCTGGAGAAGGCCCAGGGCCTGCCGGCCGACCAGGTCTTCCTCGACCTCGAGGACGCCTGTGCCCCGCTCGCCAAGGAAGGCGCCCGCCACACCATCGTGGACGCGCTGAACAACGGCGACTGGACCGGCAAGACCCGCGTGGTGCGCGTCAACGACTGGACCACGCACTGGACGTACCGCGACGTGATCACCGTCGTCGAGGGCGCCGGCCAGAACCTCGACTGCATCATGCTGCCGAAGGTCCAGGACGCCCAGCAGGTCGTGGCGCTCGACCTCCTGCTGACGCAGATCGAGAAGACCATGGGCTTCGAGGTCGGCAAGATCGGCATCGAGGCGCAGATCGAGAACGCCAAGGGCCTGGTCAACGTCGACGCGATCGCCGCCGCCTCGCCGCGGCTGGAGACCATCATCTTCGGGCCGGCCGACTTCATGGCCTCGATCAACATGAAGTCGCTGGTCGTGGGCATGCAGCCGCCCGGCTACGGCGCGGACGCCTACCACTACATCCTGATGCGGATCCTGATGGCGGCCCGCATGCACGACCTCCAGGCGATCGACGGCCCCTTCCTGCAGATCAAGAACGTCGACGGCTACCGCGAGGTCGCCGGGCGCGCGGCGGCCCTGGGCTTCGACGGCAAGTGGGTCCTGCACCCCGGCCAGGTCGACGCGGCCAACGAGGTCTTCTCCCCCTCGCAGGAGGACTACGACCACGCCGAGCTGATCCTCGACGCCTACGACTGGTGCACCTCCGAGGCGGGCGGCAAGAAGGGCTCGGCGATGCTCGGCGACGAGATGATCGACGAGGCCAGCCGCAAGATGGCCCTGGTCATCTCCGGCAAGGGCCGCGCCGCGGGCATGCAGCGCACCACCAAGTTCGAGATCCCGGAGGCCTGAGCAGCATGCAGTTCGGACGCACCTACGAAGAGTTCGAGGTCGGGGCGGTCTACAAGCACTGGCCCGGAAAGACGGTCACCGAGTACGACGACCACCTCTTCTGCCTGCTGACCATGAACCACCACCCGCTCCACATGGACAGCAACTACGCGGAGAACACGACCGACTTCGGCAAGAACGTCGTCGTGGGCAACTACATCTACTCGCTGCTGCTGGGCATGTCCGTGCCGGACGTCTCGGGCAAGGCGATCGCCAACCTGGAGATCGAGTCGCTGCGCCACGTGGCGCCGACCTTCCACGGCGACACCATCTACGGCGAGACCACGGTCCTCGACAAGACCCCGTCGAAGTCGAAGAACGACCGCGGCATCGTCTACGTCGAGACCAAGGGCTACAAGCAGGACGGCACCCTCGTCTGCGTCTTCCGGCGCAAGGTGATGGTCCCGACCGAGACGTACATCAAGGAGCGCGGCGGCGAGCAGCCCGGCCGCCCCACGCTGAAGGAACAGGGGAAGTAGAACCATGAGCCGACTTGCCCAGACCGCCGGCCTGACGGACGACCAGAGGGACATCCTCAAGACCGTCCGGGAGTTCGTCGACAAGGAGATCATCCCGGTCGCGACCGAGCTGGAGCACCGGGACGAGTACCCGCAGCAGATCGTCGACGGCCTCAAGGAACTCGGCCTCTTCGGCCTGATGATCCCGGAGGAGTACGGCGGCCTGGGTGAGTCGCTGCTCACCTACGCGCTGTGCGTCGAGGAGATCGCGCGCGGCTGGATGTCCGTCTCGGGCATCATCAACACGCACTTCATCGTGGCGTACATGCTCAAGCAGCACGGCACCCAGGAGCAGAAGGAGTACTTCCTTCCGCGGATGGCGCTGGGCGAGGTCCGCGGCGCGTTCTCGATGTCCGAGCCGGGGCTGGGCTCCGATGTGTCGGCCATCACGTCCAAGGCGGTCAAGGACGGCGACGAGTACGTCCTGAACGGCCAGAAGATGTGGCTGACGAACGGTGGCACCTCCACGCTGGTGGCCGTTCTGGTGCGCAGTGACGAAGGACACCCCGAGGGCACCGCGCCCCACAAGTCGATGACGACCTTCCTCGTGGAGAAGGAGGCCGGCTTCGGTGAGGTGCGTCCCGGCCTGACCATCCCCGGCAAGATCGACAAGATGGGCTACAAGGGCGTCGACACGACCGAGCTCATCATGGACGGACTGCGCATTCCGGCCAATCGGGTACTGGGCGGCCAGACCGGCCGAGGGTTTTACCAAATGATGGACGGGGTCGAGGTCGGCCGCGTCAACGTGGCGGCCCGTGGCTGCGGCGTCGCACAGCGTGCGTTCGAGCTGGGTGTCTCGTATGCCCAGCAACGTCACACTTTCGGCAAGGCGATCGCCGAGCACCAGGCGATCCAGTTCAAGCTCGCCGAGATGGCTACCAAGGTCGAAGCCGCCCATGCGATGATGGTCAATGCAGCACGCAAAAAGGACTCCGGGGAACGAAACGACCTCGAAGCAGGGATGGCGAAGTACCTCGCCTCCGAGTACTGCAAGGAGGTGGTGGAGGACGCGTTCCGTATCCACGGTGGCTACGGCTTCTCGAAGGAGTACGAGATCGAGCGTCTCTACCGGGAGGCACCGATGCTGCTGATCGGTGAAGGTACCGCCGAGATCCAGAAAATGATCATCGGGCGACGCCTGCTCGAGGAGTACCGACTCCAGGGCTGAAAGTCCCTTTTGCGGGGAATCATCCAGCGATTTTCCGCAAAAGAGTCACTACCAGTCACTGGCCTGCGGTCATCGACTCGGCTTCTGGCTTGCCCAGTTGTTGCGTGCAACCGATAGCATTCCAGTAAAGCCGCCGTCCCGTCCCCCTGTTTGCGGCGCGGCATCACCCGCTACGAAGGTCATCCATGCCCCACAGCCAAACCTCTGCACCTCGCGTCGGCCTCCTCGGTGGACGCCTCGCGCGCGGAGCATCGCCGTGGCTTCTGCCGACCGTCGCCACCGCCGCTCTCAGCCTCACCCGGGCCCGCAAGTCCGGACGCTGGGCGGCGGTAGCCGTGCCCACCACCGCGCTCGCGGCGGGCATGCTGTGGTTCTTCCGCGACCCCGAGCGTGAGATCACGCAGGGCCGGGTCATCTCGCCCGCCGACGGTGTGGTGCAGAGCATCATGCCGTGGAAGGACGGGCGGACCCGGGTCGCGATCTTCATGAGCCCGCTGAACGTCCACGTCAACCGCGCGCCCCTCGCGGGCACGGTGACGTCCGTGGAGCACATCCCCGGCGGATTCGTTCCGGCGTTCAACAAGGAGAGCGAGAACAACGAGCGCGTTGTCTGGCACTTCGACACCGAGCTCGGCGACATCGAGATGGTGCAGATCGCCGGCGCCGTCGCGCGCCGCATCGTTCCGTACCTGCCGGCCGGCTCCAAGGTGGAGCAGGGCGAACGCATCGGTCTGATCCGCTTCGGCTCGCGCGTCGACATCTACCTCCCCGAGGGCGTCGAGGTCGCGGTCGAGGTCGGACAGGCCACCACCGCGGGGGTGACCCGAATTGACCGTGACTGACCCTGAGACCCCTGCCACCGGCTGGGTGCCCGAGGCGTCCGAGGAGGAGTCCGCCGAGGACGACATGCCGCTCTCGCTGCGGCTGTCGATAGCGGACACCCTCACCCTCGGCAACGCGACGTGCGGATTCATGGCGGTGTACTTCACCACCACCGGAATCCTCATCCCGCACCTCACCGGCAGCGGTGAGACGGGCATGGCCCGCAGCAGCGCCGCGACGGCAGTGATACTGATGCTGCTCGCCGCGGTCTTCGACCTCTTCGACGGCATCGTGGCCCGCAAGCTGCGCAGCTCGCCGATGGGTGCGGAGCTGGACAACCTGTCCGACCTGATCAGCTTCGGCCTGGCTCCCGCCTACTTCGTGCTCGTCTACGGCATGGTCGCCGTGGACGCGGTGCAGAAGATGTCGGCGCTGGCCGCGATCGTGGTGCTGCTGGCCGTGGTGCTGCGTCTGGCGAGATTCAGCTGCGTGACGATGAAGGACGGCATGTTCCAGGGCATGCCGAGCCCCTTCGGCGCGCTGACGGTCGTCTCGATCGTGCTGCTGGAGCTGCCGTTCATCCCGACGCTCCTGGCGATCATCGGGGTGGCGTGGCTGATGGTGAGCCGGGTCGAGTACCCCAAGCCGCGGGGTGTCCTCGCGGTGGCGATGCTCAGCTGGATCGTCGGGGCGATGGGTCTGCTGGCGGCGTGGGCGTTCGACGCACCGGGCGGTGGGCTGCTGCTGCAGACCGGCTGCGCGCTGCAGATCGCTCTGGCGGCGACGATCCCGCTGTTCGCGACGACCCGTCGCGCGAACACGTTCCGCCACAACCGCCGCGAGGCGAGGGCCACGCAGGCCCCGTAACCCGGCTGCACGCGCACAAGAGGGCCCCCGGCCGCCACCAGGCAACCGGGGGCCCTCTCGCGTCCCCGGAGCCCGCCGCCAGCCGCTCCGGGACCGCCCCGGGCCCCCGCGCCTCAATTGCCGGCGGGGCTGGATTCGCCCCGGACCGGGCGGTCCGGCCCGTTGTCTTCTGCGGCGCCGCCGCACGGGGGCCGGCCCCCGGACCCCCGCTCCTCAAACGCCGGCGGGGCGGGATTCGGG